>DAIDAE010000020.1 GCA_027310755.1 Candidatus Micrarchaeaceae archaeon
GTCCTGGGCATGTCCAGCTCCGACGCAATTTCGGAGACAGATTTGCTGGAATCGGAGCGCAGTTTCTGAAGGATCAATCGATCTTTGTCTAGCTCGAGGGACATGGCATATTGACCATTATTTATGAAATATATAGGTTTAAAAGACTTTGTAAAAAATAGTGTATTAAAGGAACTCTAGCCCATAAATATGGAACTATAGTGGGGGGTTTAGATTAGATAGGTTGATTGATTTAGATGGATTATCTTACTCTTGATGTCAACGGGGTCATACTGGCCTTCGTTATGGCCTTCATAATGCTGTTCGTTGCCACTTTTACCGTGCCAACCATAGTGCAGGGCTGGGCGCTCGGGCTCTATTACGTACTTGTAATGCTCTATTTCCTGGCGATTTCGGCGGTGGTTACAAAAATAGGTACGGCCTACAAGATGAGCATACGGCAGTACCAGAAGCCGCGCGGTGTCAAGAATGTGCTGGCGAACGGGCTGGGGCCACTGGTATTCACCCTGCTGATATACTTGACAGGCGGCAACATTGCATTCGTTGCGGGCTTCATCGGGAGTGTTGCAGCCGTTATGGCTGACAAGTTCAGTTCGGAGATAGGGATACTTGACGGAAAACCGATATCCATAGTCACATTTAGGCACGTCAAGAAGGGTGAGAGCGGGGGCGGCACCTGGGCCGGGATTGCCGCAGGGGCGGGGGGCGCAGCGGTAATAGCAATACTGGCAAGCGTGGCCTATCTTCTCCTCTTTCCGCAGATGTACAACTGTCCTGCCGTGCACCCTGGCGTGACCACGCAATGTGGGGGCAGTTCGTTGCCGTGGCTTATTTATGCGACAGTGATAGGCGGATTCGTTGGTACCTTGGTGGATTCAGTGCTGGGCCATTTTGAGGAAAAAGGAATCGGCAACAAGTACACGTCGAATTTCATCTGCAGCGTGGTCGGGGGCCTGGTTAGTGTAGTGGTTTACTTGTTCGTCCTCTGATCAAGGATTCGATAAGCCTTTTAAACCTTGTCTTACCAGTTAGAAATGTGTCTGAGATCATAGAGAACCTGCCCAACGTCAACCTCTTGGCTGCAATGATGGGCGTGGTTGTTGCGCTTGTGCTCCTGGGGTCACTGATCGCAAGCTTTGCGGCCGGAACATACACAGTGGTTGTGCTCCTGGTGCCGCTCGGGCTCTTCGTATACCTGATGAACAGGTTCGGTTCCGGAAAGAGCGGAATTGTGTCTGTCATCCTGTTTGTGGGTTTCTCTGCGATACTGTTTGGACTGACGCAGTTGATTTTCTTCGGGAGCGACCATTCGGTCATACTCGCGGGCGTGGCGCTGGTCGCAGTCGGGGCCCTCCTGGCACTCATATGGAGAGTGAAGCTTCGTTGATTGACTGAAGAAAACAAATATATACTTTAGTATCTATTGCTAATCACAGTAATGCGTTGTCCGCGCTATATAAATGACAGCTTTTTAGGAGTGAGAATTGTTTGGTTAGCTTCGCCTTTGTTTTCAGGCCGATGCGGCGATTTGGAGGTGCTTGTTAGACTGGTAGAGCGACTCCACGCTCCCTTTGTCCCACCAGCCCGTCAGTTCCGGCTGTTCTATCAGGCTTGTATCATGGATAGGAACCTTGCCTGGGGAAAGTATCATGCTTAGCGGATGCGTTCCTTTGTCATGCCTTATCTGTATCAGTCCATAACCTTTGAGGGAGGCGCCGAGCCTCTTTATAGAGTTCCTTATGGCTATGTCCTGCACGTGCGTTCTTCCTGTCTCCTGTTTTGTGTAGTCCACATCGGAAAAAACGTTTGATGGAGCATCATCGTAAACATTTGATGCGGTGTCCAGAAGCGTACGTAGGACGCTTGGGTGATTCTTTAGGAATTGGTAGTACGCCTCTTCATAAACTGCGCACACGCCAAGAAAATCAAGAGGCTTGCCGTTGATCTTCCAGACAATCCTCCAATTTCCTTTGCCGTATTTTGCATCCCACTCGGCATATTTTTCGTCTCTGTGCCTTCCGAGATAGCTTGGTCTTTCCACATCTATCCATTCCTTGCCTTGCGTTGCGGTTTTTGTTGGCATATTCACCTTCCCCTCATCCAAGAATTAATGAAACTCCATTGATATTGATCAAACAAAATTTATAAGACCGCAGTATGCTGAGTGCAACCGTGCTGGCGCGGGCATAATATGTTTATGAAAACGCCAGGGTAGGGATTTGAACCCTAAAGCCCGTGAGGGCACCGGTTGGCCTGTTCGCATCATCAAATCAGCTCTTGAGATTTTGAAAATTCAAGACCGGCGCGTTACCAGTTTCTGCCACCCTGGCATGTTACTATTCTGAAATCAAGATTTATAAGCGGTATGATTCTATGAAAATTCTCGATAAATTAGCCTCGGTGCTAAAACCCCAAAAAAACGATGGATTTTATTTAAATATTGGATATGCCAGATATGCACTTTTCCCATCAACGAAATTGCAGTACAACTGGACAAATGGGGGACTCCGTGTTGGAAGGTACAGCACCTATTCATGGAAGGGGAGGTCGGCCCCGCTGAAACTGATGCCGGAGCGCGAACCTAACCCCACATAATAATTGTAGGGATGAGCGGCTATGGAAAGAGCACGCTTCTGAGAAGCATGATACGCGATATAACAAGCGGGAACAGGGCGGCAATAATATTTGACGCGCATAACGAGCACGAAAATGCCGTAAGGGCCGTTGACGGAAGGGTCTACGATGCGAGATATTCTGGCTTGAACATTTTTGATCTTTCGGGAGTCACTATCGCGGAAAGGATAGCGCAGCTCACGGCGCTCTTCAAGGGCGCTTATGCGCTCGGATACATACAGGCGATGAAGCTCAGCGAATGCATGTGGTATACATACAGGAAAACTGGTGCTCAGGACAGGAACTCGACAAACATACAGAAAGTCCCCACGATAAAGGATCTGGTGTCAGAACTGGATATATTCATAAAAAACTCCAGAACGGCTGGAGAAAGGAACACGTTGCTTCACCTGAAGGGAAGGCTATCGCTCCTTAACATGGCGGCATTCACCAAGAATTTTGTGAGTGTGGACGGGCTCAGGGAGGGCCTGCACTCGTTTTCGCTGGCTGGGCTGGGGAATGCGGAGGCGCAGATCATCTACCTGCACGAGGTGCTCAGGAGACTCTACAACAGCATGAAGCAAAACGAAAAAGAGAGGGGGTTGCGGCTCTACATAATAATAGACGAGGCGCAGTTCCTGATAAATAGCTCTGAAAACGGGGCGGCGATGATAAGGAAGATGATAGAGGAAGGGAGGAAGTACGGCGTTGGCGTTATAATAGCCACGCACATGGCAAGCAGGCTCGAGAAACAGATAGTGGCAAATGCGAGCACCTTCATAACCTTTTATGCGAGGGAACCGGCTGAGATAAATTATGTATCCGGGCTGCTGTATGGAAACAACCAGCACGCAAACGAAGCGATAAGGGAGAAGATCAGGAATCTGAAACAGAACGAGGCGGTAGTAGTTAGTTCAACGATAAGGAGGCCGACCGTGATAGACACACACGACTTGGCTGGAACCTTGGATGTGCGCACCCAGGTTGGCGGTGCACGAAGAAGGAGGGAGGTTCCGCCGGACGTAAAGATGCTGGTGTGGGACAGGGACAGGGGAATGTGCGCTAAATGCGGGAGCACGGAGGAGCTTCATTTCGACCACATAATCCCTTTTTCTAAGGGCGGTTCGTCTCTTGACCCAAAAAATATACAGGTGCTCTGTTCAAAGTGCAATATGGCGAAGGGAGACAGGATAGAATAAGGCTTAAATAAAGGATTTCTGCTGTTATATTGGTTCTGATGAATGGATTGATGGCGATAATGAAGCTCACAAGGATAGAGCATTCGATACTGCTGGTTATTGCAGTCGTCGCGGCGGAACTGATAGTGGGGGGGTTGCCAACCCCAAACGTGCTTGCGCTTAGCCTTGCTTCGCCGGCGCTGATAAGCATGGGCGCCTTTGCCATAAACGACTATTTTGACGTAGAAACGGACAGGGCAAATAAGAGGTTGGGAAGGCCGATTGTCGCCGGAGCGATAAGCAAAAGGAGAGCATACCTTATCGCCATGGGCTGCCTTGTTGTCGGGGTGACGCTGAGCGCTTTCATCAACATACCGGTTTTCTGCGTGGCTCTGGTGTTCGGCATGCTGGCCTACCTTTACAGCAAGACGCTGAAGGACATGCTGCTTATCGGAAATGTCTATGTGGCCTTGACTATGGTCATACCGTTCATCTACGGGGACCTTGTGGTATCAACAACAATAAACGCGGGCATTGTGCTCATATCAATGATGATATTCTTGGTTGGACTGGGGCGCGAAATCCACGGTATGATAAGGGATAGGGTGGGTGATGACAGGGTAAGGAGGGCAAAAAGCCTGGTCAGGCACATTGGGGCGGGAAACTCGGCGGTCGTTGCCCTTGTCCTGTATATAGAGGGAATACTGATCAGCATCTACCTCCTCCTATACATAGCCCCCTTCATAGAGAATTTGGTGTACCTGGTGCCGATAGCGGTTGCCGACCTGATTTTTGGCTATGTTGCTATAGGTTACCTGACTAATAGCAGGCGCGTGTTCTTTGACACGGCAAGAAATCTAAGCCTCGTTGCAATGGGGTTGGCGCTTGCCGCATTCCTTTTCTCTGCAATCTACTATGTGGCCATTTGACTTTCCAAACACGGTGGGGGGCTACGCCTCCTGTTTCATCGGCTTGGCCTCAGATTTTGCCTCGAAATCATCCAGCTTGTGGGTGAATTCGTCGTTGCCCTTTATCGCACCCCTTGCCTTTAGCACTTCCCTTGCAAGGAGATAATAAGTAAATGCCAGTGATCTCCTTCCTCTGTTGTTAACGGGAAGAATGAGGTCTACAAACTTCGTTGAGTTGTCGGTGTCGCTTAACGCCACTATGGGAATGTTCTTCATGCTCGCCTCCTTTATGGCTTGCTTCTCGTTCCTGGAATCGCTGATCATGATGAGCTTGGCTTCCATGTAGTCGCCCCTGTGCGGATTTGTAAATATCCCGGGGGTGACCCTTCCTTTTATGAACTTGGCGCCTATTATCTCAGCAAACTTCTCAGCTGCAACTATGGCATAGATCCTCGACGCGGTCACAACCACGTCCTTGGGATCGTACATCGCGATCATGTTGGCGGCCACCCTGATCTTTGTATCTATCGTCTTTAGGTCAAGAAGGTAAAGCCCGTCTTCCCTGACCTTGTATATGAAGCGCTTCATCCCGGCGCTCTTGACTTTTGTGGCTATGTGGATCCCCACCTCCAAATAATCATTCTGGTTGACCAGGAACTGGCCGGCTATGGGCTTTTCTTCGTGGTCCTCCGTATCCGATTCTGGCGGAGTTTCCACTTCAGAAGCCTTTTCGCCTTGTTCTTGTTCTTCTTCTATCTCTTCATTTGGCATAAATTCACTTTAGCGCAATTGGGGCCGCCGAGATTTGAACTCGGGTCGCTACCACCCCAAGGTAGAAGCCTACCAAGCTAGCAGACGGCCCCGCAATAATCTCTTTGGTGCTTGTTATTATATCATTTTTTGTTCAGAGTAATAAATTCATCTATCAGTTCAACGTTGCTTATAAACATCCTTCTGCAGCAGTATCTCTTGACGCCGAGGTCATCCAGGACCTTCCCCGCATCCTCCTTCTCGCGGTTGGCCCTCCTGTCGTACTCCTCCCACTTGTCTGCGACAACCGCGCCGCAACTGAAGCATCTTACTGGCATCATCATTTCAATCTACCCTTCTAATCATGCTTTCTATACTATGGACCGCGCCGACGAGCAGAGCCCCGGCAATCCTGCTTGATGGTATTTTCCCCTCCAATTCTGATGTCCACTCTGGGCTCGGAATCATCGTAACGCTTGGTGAAAGTGATTTTAATTCCATTTTAATCAGCTTGTTTTCTCCTAAGCATGCCTCTTGTGATATTCGCTGTGCTTTTTATTGCCGGTATTATTGTTCCCCTGATTAGAACATCGAGCTCTATGAGCTCTGCTTTGGTGGATTGCGTCTCAGGCAAATGAATGTGCGATCCCGACGTCCTAAGTTTTGCCATGCAATCACCTATATGATGTCTGGAACCTTGCCCTCGCCTTCGTGCCCTTGAACTTCTTTGGCTCCACCCTCCTTATGTCATCTACCAATAATGAACGGTCGTAATCCAGATATTCTTTTTTCAGGGCTTCGCTCTTCGAAAAGGCCACAAGGCCCTTTGCGAGCACCCCCCTTGCTGCCTGTATCTGTGAGCTTACTCCGCCACCGTAAATATTGATCTGCACATTGACCTTCTTCAGGCTCTCCCTCGCCAGGTCCGATATTACTATCGCCTCCATTATGAGGTCCTTTGCGGCCTGCGATTCCAATGAATTGATGTCCTGGCCGTTTATCCTAATGCCGCCATTTCCGGCCTTGATGTACGCCCTTGCTACAGTTGTCTTTCTTTTCGCCTTGACGACTATTGTCTTGTCCACCTTCTTCGTTACCCTCCTCTTGACGGCCTTCTTCGGCGTGGCGGCTGCCTGTGCCTCCTCCGGTTTTGATTGTACCTTAATTTCTTCTGCCATGAATATCATTTTTGTCTTCTTTTATCATCCTTTCCATGTATTCCTTCAGTGGAATTTCCCTGCCGTCCACTTCGACGGTTGTGTGTTCCTCTACAAACTTTTTCTGTGCTGCGACCTGTTCGGGTGTCCCGAAAACGGTCGGAATCGCTGCTTGTGGACTTCTCTTGGTTGCGCCCGGCATGGATTCATCTTTTATAGCCAAGCATCTCTGAAAGCTCAGATATCCTAACGTATCCGGTATATAATGTCTTGGGATCTTTTGTTTTTATCTCTATTGGCTTTATCGACTTGAACGGTTCCGGTGTTCCAATAAATACAATCAGTCTTTTGTAGGCGTCCCTGCCCGTGGTCTTCTTGTGATATGGTAGCATTCCCCGCACCACCCTCTTTACCAGGAAATCTGCCCTCCTAGACCAATACGGAGAGTGTTCGGGATTCTCTTTCTCCTGTAGATCAAGCCTTGTCTTGTATTTCTTCTTTATCAGCTTCTTGTTTCCGCTTATTATTGATTGTTCAGCGTTGACTATTGCAACCTTCCTGCCGCCGAGCAACTCCTTTGCCACCGTGCTTGCGAGCCTGCCCAGCACCTTGTCCTTTGCATCAAAGACCATATACTCTGACGGTTTTATTTCCTTCATACTATAACACTTATCTTTGTTTTGCCTATCATCTCCTTTATTTCCACGACATTGCATCCAGCTCCCCTTAATTCCTTGAGAGCGCCGCTCGAATACTCGAGCGCGGCTATATTGAACTTGTGATTTATCCTGCCCGACGCGAGGACCTTTCTTGGGACTATGACGTTGTCACCCTCCCTTGTGCTTGAATTAAGCTTGAATGTGCTGACTGCGGCCATCTCCCTTGATGGGGTTTGCAGCATCCTGTGGATTCTCTTGAAGAGGGCAGCGTAGTGACTGCCCTTTGACGCAGTAGCCGTCAACTCGAGCCACTCTTTTACGTTGCTTTTTTCCGTTGCCATTATCATTACCTGAATCTTTGCGGAGGAAGGGATTCGAACCCTTGCAGTCCTAAGACACTGGAACCTCAATCCAGCACGTTTGACCAAGCTCCGCCACCTCCGCATGGAGTATAGGCAGAATCAGAGCTCTTTCCCAATTTCCTTGAGCTCCGTTTTTATTGCTTCGAAAGCCTTATTAATAATTTCTTTGGGCGGCATCTGGCCAAATGATTCAACATAAAATTTGTAAGTGCTCTTTTCCAGGTCGTAGGTTACTATACCGGGCTGGAACTTCGAGTGCCTCATTGCGGTTGACATCACCGCCTTTCCATCCATCCTCAGTTTCTGGCCCTCGGCGAGCTTTATTATTGGGATGTTCTCGTTTGCCACCTTGACATCCTTGTCCTTAGATTCAAGCTCCTTCGAATAAACCGTCTTGGGGCCGTTCGCGTCAAGGCTGAATATTATCTCGTCTTTGTCAGTGTATCCCTTGGAGGGAGTCCTTATCGGCACCAGCCCTATCCTGTGCGCTATGTACTCGTCGAACATGGCTGTCGTATTCTCGTATACCGTGGTCTTGTCTATCGCAAAAGTGCTTACCGAGTTTATGGCCGCCCTCCTTATCGCATTGGCGAGCGCGGGGCTGGCATCCTTGAGGTCAAAGCTGAAGGTAGTCTCGGTGCTCTCTATAGAATCTAATTTCATATTGCTCACTTCCTGGGAAGCAAATACAAGCCTTTATATTTTACAGCAGAATAGCTGTTATAATAAGCGTCTGCAATCGGTGATAGATTATAGACGGTAATATTTATATATTATGGTGGTCTTTTTGAGCTTTGAGAAGTTTCTTGAAGATGACAGCCTAAGGGCGGATTTTAACAGTGCCAGATATGCCAGGAACTTCAAGGAGAGGCAGAATATTTCAAAGAACAGGCTCGATCCCCCCATATCTGAATCCAAATATCTTAAGGTGGGTGACTATTTTACCCAGAAATATGATGAGAGCACCGGCTTTAGGAACATTGTTGCCATCTCATTGACCTATGACATTCTGCTCAGCATTTACGATGGTAACTCTGGAAGGTTGTTCATCCGCAGGTTTACGGAATGGTCCAAAGAGATGGAAGTTAAGCTGGAGCGGGACCTGGCTCTTCTAAAAGTACCGAATTTTGAACTGCGATTAATAGGCCTGCAGAACGGCCAAAGCTGGAAGGTCATTGCAGACCTTATACCCTTAATAAAGAAGAGGAAGTTCCCAGTATTTGAGGTTGATCTCTTCGGCGAGGACGTGCGGCATGTTTCAATAGATGCCAAAACAGGGACCAGCATGGACGTCCTTATAAATAACCGCCTTTATAAGCCAGGAGAGCTCAGGAATAACACCACTTTCGAGCAATTTGAGAGAAACGGCCCAGGAGCAGGCAACTGACCGTATTGCCGTTTTCAAAATCGCAAAAAACATTCATGTTTTTTTCATATTAAAGAGGGTTTAAATATTCTAAAGGTGTATATTACTGAGTATCAACTTATCGAGATGATTTTGTGCAGTCTAGGTCAAGCAATAAAAAAAGGGCAAATGTGAGGGGGAGGAGAGGTCATAGGGCAACGCCGGTGCACAAATACGGGCAAAAACGCTCGCGTGCAATTGCTACGGGAGCGAAGGGTGCTGCCAGGAAGCAACAAAACGCTGATATTAAAGAAATTGAGATAGGCAAAACGGGAAAGGCCACCCCCGAAAAGGGTTCGAGGAGGAAGGACATAGTGGCCAATATATACAGCCCGGAAGAGGTCACTGCCGCGCTGCAGCAGCTCTCCGCCGACGAGTCGGTTGTGGGATACCTGAAGAAGAATGTTAGCAAGAGGGCGCTTGACGTATTGAATGCGCTCGCCACGCCAAAAACCGATGAGGCCCTGGCGGAGGAGCTCGGCATAAAGATCAATGCAATAAGGAGGATATTGAATCTGATGCAGGGCGCAGGAATAACCAATTATTACATAGCGAAGAATGTGAATGGATGGCTCTCTTTTGCCTGGTACATCAATGTGAGCAAAATACCTCCTTTCTTTGAATATGTCAGCAATGTTGAGACCGTAAGGCCAATGGTCAACAGCGATTGCAATGATTATTTTGTGTGCAATAATTGTTATGACACCACAAAACTCCTATTCACCTTTGACGCTGCGTTCGAAGAGGGTTTCAAATGCAACAATTGCGGGAAGGTCCTTGCCGCGATGAACAGGGAGGAGGCGTCGAAACTGATTGTTGCCGCCCCGCAAATAGAAAAACCGGCTTGAGCGCGGATTTTTCGGCGTGCTTACATGTTTGGCACCCCTGATTAAATTTATATATTCTCTTTAGCAATAATTATTGCTTTTACTTTAGTAGCGAGGTGGGGTAGTCTGGAGTGCCCGCCGGGCTCATAACCCGGAGACCGCTGGTTCAAATCCAGTCCTCGCTATCGCTTTATCCTTCCCGAAATGGATTTAAACCCGCATTTCCTTTGTCCTTTGATCTAAATGACCTTCAAAGAGCTAAAGCAGGGAATGGGATTACTATTGGCACCGGGAAACAACACAAAGAGGGCACAGTCTATAGGGGATGCATACACCCAATACTACAAAGTCACGCTCGTGCCGTTGGTGGCATACGTAATATTGTCGTTTATCTTTGTCTCAGCGGCCGGCTCTTCTCGTATTTTTGCATCCATCGCTGCACCGCTGCTTAGCTTGGGAGCATTTGCGATGATAGCGGTGCCTGTAGTTTTTGTATGGATAATGCTGCCGATAAGCGCATTCATAGATGCAGCAATTTTCCATGTGGTGGGAGTGGCGCTGGGCACCTTCAGACATAAATTCGAGAATACCCTTACCGCACTAATATACAGCCGGTTCCCTCTTGGGATATTTGCATTCATGCTTGCTGTGCCGTTTGTAACGCCGCTGTATTTTGTTTTGTTCGGAGCATGGGCAGTTATTATATCGATAATTGCGCTTGCAAATCTTCAAAAAATATCTTGGGTGTCCGCGCTTGGAATAATTGTGATATCAGTTGTTGTTGTGATGACGCTTGTCGCACTGATCGCGTTTGTATTTGCTGTCTCTTTAGGATCATCAATTTCTATGTGGATGTTCTCGCATTCGTCTACTGCATGGACATGGTGATAAACAAAGTGCCCCCATGGTTCCGGTAATATCCGGTTCGCATGCCGTAACGTTAGTTATTATAAATGTTCATTGAATTATTTGTTAATTATATAAAGAAAGCAGGAATAGTGGCACTCTGGGGTGTGCATCATGAATGAAATATCGTATGATTTGTTATGGCAGCTTGTACAAAAGGAGAGACAAACAAACGAACTGCAATTGCTCCCCAAAACATTCTATAGCGACTGTATAGGTTTATTGGACAGCATTGACAAAAAAGATATGTCTGAGGACGAAATTAACATAAAAAAGAATGCGTCGAAGCTGTTATTGGAGATTTACGAAAAAAGAAAGCAAAAGCTACTTATATATGTAGCATATAAAAAGCATCTACCACAGCCCGCCATTCCGTCAGAACAGGAACTATATGAAAGACTGGCAGAATTGGTTAACAAGGAGAAGATAAATTTTGGAGCGTTCAAAAACACCCAATCGTTGGTGTCATTGCAAAAAATCCCAGAAATAATACTCCCTTCGGGGAAAAAAATAGGACCTTTTGAAAAAGACCAGATCGTTGAGGCAAAGGTCGACGACGAAGATGTTAAGTTTTTGATAAGCAATTCAATATGCAAGGAAGTGTAAATGTATGTCAAAGAAACACATAATGATAGCCGGATGGGACTTATGTTCAAATATGCCCTGGAAATAAGAAAGAAAAGAGTGTAAGCAAATGAAAATAGTAAAGGAAATCAATACTTTTTGTCCGAAGTGCAACAAACATACACTGCACATCGTTAAGATGTACTCTAAAGGCGCGATGCGCGGCACCGACCAGGGCAGCAGGAGGAGGGCCAGGAAGCTGAAGGGTTATGTGGGCAAGGTCAAGGGACAGGCCAGCGTCAAGAAGCTTGCGAAAAGGCAGAAGGTCCTGCTCACGTGCAAGGTGTGCAAGTACACTGTGGAGAGAGTGGTTGGATCAAGAACCAAGAAAAGATTGGAATTTGCGGTTGAAACCGCCTAATCCTAATACTTTAACATACCAATATTTTAGAGGGTAATCATGCCTGAATCATCTCAGAGGAGAATGCCAAGGACAGGAGAGCTGGTGATAGCCCAGGTTAGCAAAATAATGCCGTTTGGAGCATATTGCAAGCTGCCGGAATACGACAATCTGGACACCTTCCTGCCAATAAAAGAGGTTTCTTCAGGCTGGATAAAAAATATACACGAATTTATTCACGAAGGCCAGAAGCTCGTATGCAAAGTCATCTTCTACGATGTTAATAGGCAGAGCATAGACATCTCGATAAAGAAAGTGACCCCCCAGGAGTCGAAGCAGAAAATCAACAAGTTTAATCTGGAGAGGAGGCTTAATGCATTGTTCTTCCAGGCGATACGCACCACCGGGTTTGAGCAGCAGAAAAGCGATATCAACGCCCAGGTGCTCCAGGAATTCGGCGACTTCACAAATTTTGTGCGCAATGCCGCCGAGAATACCAAAGAGTTTGAAGAATCAAAAATACCCAAAAAACTCAAGGAGGCAATAATAAAACTCATAGAGAACAGCAAGAAGAAGAAAAAGTACGAGGTATCCTACATAATGAGGCTTTCCACATTCAACACAAAATCCGGCATAACAGAGTTGCGCGAGCTGATAAAGGGCATAAAGGAGAAGGGGGTCGAGGTGCAGTATATAAGTGCCCCAAAGTACCATCTAAGCGCCGAGGGGAAGGATTTTGCGGACGCGGAAAGCAAGATAAAGTATGCATCGGATTTTGTCACAGCAAGGCTGTCAAAAGGAGAATTTGAAGTGGAAAAGGAGAAGCACAAGAGGGAGAAGGAGGACATAATGGCTACGCTCTGAGTGGGCAAATGAAGGAAACAAAACTTATAATAAAGAAGGGATTGAAGCTCAAGGACCCCGTCATGATAGTGGGATTGCCAGGCATAGGAAATGTGGGCAAGCTCATAGCCGAGCACCTGAAGAAGGAATTTAAGGCGGAGAAGATAGCTGTTCTTTACTCACCCCATTTCCCGCACCAGGTCGTGATGCTGAAGAACGGAGGCATAAGGCTCGTGGGGAACAGGTTCTATTTGCTAAGGAGTAAGTCCGGCAAGCCGCTAAAGAGGGACATAGTACTCCTCACCGGGGAATCCCAGGCGATAACCCCGGAAGGGCAGTATGAGGTCAATGCCAAGATCGTGGACTTTTTCAAGGACGGGCTTAAGGGGAAGTTCATATACACGCTTGGAGGATACAGCGTCTCAAGAAACATAGCAGAGACGCCAAAAGTCTATGGCAACGTCACCGAAAAAGGGGTTATTGGACGATTCAAGGACTCTGGAGTAATATTTGGCAAGTCCAGGGGGATGATATTAGGATCTGCCGGGCTCATAATCGCATTTGCAAAAATGAGGGGCGTAGGAGGGATATGCCTGATGGGCGAGACGAGCTTCCTTGACGTTGATGCAGCAGCCGCGAAGGCGGTTCTAGTGGCCCTCGCGAAGAGCCTGGATCTTGACATAAACATGCAGAACCTCGATAAAATAATAGAAAGGACCGCCAGGACCCTAAAGGAACTCGAGAAGCAGGCCAGCGGCTTTGCTACACAGACGGGAGAGGGTGAGGAGAGGCGTCCATCGTACATAAGATAAATCCCGGCATGGTATGCTATGTCCAAATCTACGTATGTAAAGTTGCACATGTCCCCTTGCGATGGACCACACATATCATCCATCTCTATTGATGCCTTTTTGAAGATGGCTGATACAATCATTCAAAAATACGATGGTTCGGTGCAGATGCTGCTGCCCGACCAGTCCGCAAATGAAATCACATCAGAGCAGCAGCGTTTCAGGAAACTGGCCGGCATAGCCAAGAAGGGTAGAAAAATGGATGTAGGGCTAAGGCATGAGGATAAGGAGGTTTTCAACGCATTGGAACGATGGTTGTTCAGCAACGCGAAGAATGACTTCTCGGTGGAATATGGCAAGTCGGTTTCCTCAGATAATCGTGTCATGGAGACGCTTGACGTCCGGATGACAAGGGAGGGATCTGACATCATGCTCCACGGCAGAAAAATATTTGGCATGTGGGAGTGCAGTGTAAAACGGCAGACGCCCTCATTATATGTGCAGGAGCGTCAGACAAAATAATAATCCTTATAAAATCAAATAAACAAATTTTGATGTGGAAAAATTTGACAAGCGCGTCAGTAATCTAGCCTGGTAGGATTCGAGCTTCCCATAACCGGAAAAAGCTCGCTGCACGGGTTCAAATCCCGTCTGACGCATGAGTTTAATACTGCCAAAATACGGTGGGTAGGTCTCCGTTCCTCCCTGCAAAAACCTCGTTTTTGCGCATGTTTGTCAAAATTCCACTAAAGGTCAAAAACATAAAACTTTATAAAGCAATCATCTGTATATAATATCGAGCGACCAAGGTGTTACGATGGTAAAGTTTATCATTGCTAGGCAGTTAGTAGGGAAGAAGGTAGTAACCAGCGATGGCTACGATGTTGGCAGGCTTTTTGATCTGGAAATAAGCGAGGTTACCGGCAAGATAATCAATCTTATTGTAGAGCCCAATCTTGACAGCGGCCTCGGCAGCAAGCTTAAGGTGGAATCCGGGCAGCTGAAGATACCGTATAATTCAGTACTTGCGGTGAATGACTACGCGGTAGTCGACAGGAAGAACTGGTAATTCCCGCAGCGATTCACAAGCTTTTTAACCTAGTTTACCAATAGGTATTTAGAATTACGGCAACGGTGTTCCTATAATAGTTTCAGGAGGAGATGAGGCCGGCAGGGGCGCAGTGTTCGGTCCCCTTGTTGTTTCTGTGGTCTCCATAACAAAGGATCGCGAGAAAAACCTGTCAGAAATAGGCGTAAGGGACTCCAAGCTCCTTTCAAAAGGCAGGAGAGAAGAGCTCTACGAAAAGATAAAGAAGGCAGCAAGCGAGGTCCTTACCGACCTAATCTATCCCGAAGACATAAACAGGGCGATGCAGAATAATATCTCTTTGAATGAGCTTGAGGCGGTAAGGTTCTCGAAGCTCTTTGACCAGCTCCAGGATCATTCCTCTGTGCTATATCTTGATTCGCCAGATGTCATTGCACACAAGTTCGGCCTCAGGGTCAACATCTATAGCTCAAAGTCCACTATAGTGGACGGCGTAAGGTCTGAAAAGGAGAAGGGCAAGCGCTACACCAAAATAATCGCGGAGCACAAGGCGGACGCCAGATACCCTGTTGTATCTGCTGCCAGCATAATAGCAAAGGTCACAAGGGACAATGCAGTGAAGGAACTGGAAGAACAGCTTGGGATCACAGTGGGCTCGGGATACCCTTCCGATCAAAAGACGATAGATGCAGTCAAGGCGAATTTCAAGGATCCGGGTTTCAAGAAGTATATCAGGGAATACTGGGTGACCATAGATGCAATCAAGCAGCAAAAGATAGGCTCCTTTACGGATTGATAATTTGATAAGATGCCCCGCACGCGGTCGGTGGAGAATTGAAGCATACACGGTCGCATGGTAACGACTACGCTTCCTGGCCCTTACCCTGCCATTAAACCGGCGTTCATCAACATTCTATTAGCTTATTATTCGCTTCTTTCTTAAAATAATCATGGATCTGTGGCGTAACTTGGATAGCGCACCTGGCTTCGGACCAGGGGGTTGCGGGTTCAAATCCCGCCAGGTCCATATTTTTTGGACAGTGCAGATGCAAAACAAGGCATAAATATCAAAATCGGAAAATTAGATAGCCAAGAAGGCGGAAAGGCATGAGCGGACCCATACTTATCAAGGAGAAGCAGGTCAGGATACTCCTGCTGCTGAAAAACAACCAGCAGGCATGGCGCATAGGCACCCTTGCGGTTGCAAGCGGGACAACCTATGTGCACACGCATAACTTCCTCAAATCCTGCTCTGCGCTCGGTATAACCTCCATGGAGAAGCACGGCAAGATCAAAGAGATAAAACTCACTGAAAAAGGCTCGCAGCTGGCAGACTCGCTGGCCGTCGTCTATGCAGCAATAAGTCAGCCTCCGCAACAGGCGAAGCAGGAGGAGAAGCCAGCAAAATGATCAAACTACGTCTATCATGACCCTTTTCTTTACCGCATTTAGGACATGACCATAGTCCCTGTAGTGCGCTATGGCAGTCAGGTTGACCGTATATTCGCCTACGTCCGCATTTGCCGTGGGATAAACTTCAAATTTCAATTCCTTTTCCTCGCCGGGGGCCAGGTCGCCCAATCTCCTTTCCTGTTCGCCCGAAAGGTGCATCGTGTCAAAACCCAGCTGCTTTGGCAATTCCGCCACCACAGAGGTAAGCAAAGGCTCCTTTGTCAGGTTCTTCAATTTTATCACCAGCAAGGCAGAGTTCCTCTTGCCGGCATATATCCTATACGGCACCCACTCCGTAGCGAGCTTGAACGGGGAACTCTTTGTCAGCTCCTCGGTCACATCCCGCTTGCCAAATATGTTGAATATTCCCATAATAGTCGCCCTGTTGTAAAACAGATTCAAAGATTATGCTTATATAGTTTA
>DAIDAE010000021.1 GCA_027310755.1 Candidatus Micrarchaeaceae archaeon
GGATAGTCAATGATGCTCTATCGTGCGATTGTAGTCTAGCCTGGTAGGACGTTGCCTTGCCAAGGCAGCAGCCCGGGTTCAAATCCCGGCAATCGCATTTTATCTTCTCATTTTGCTAGTTCCCATTGGTTGGACTAGATTAGTAACCAAGCATCACGCTATTACTCGAGTTACTGCAGGGGCAATTGTTACTATAATTATAACGATGCTTCAGGTGATAGTTTACGCCCATCCCCTAGGTTAAAGCAACTCTCGGGAGAAACCTATTTAAAGTTAAAACGCGCAATAATAGTGGGCGAGAATATGAAGACAGGATCTCAACAAATGCAGCTCAAAGATGTTAGCAGAAGGCTAGATAGACTAGAAACTGAAATGGGCATAATAGTCGCTTCTCTGAAGAAAAAGAAGATCAGTACTCTCGACGTCGGGCTGAAAGATTTAGCTATGGGCAAAGTCCACAGATATAAATCAGTAAAAAGCCTGATGAGCGACGTTTGGGGTTAAATCCTTCGGTGTAAAAATGCCATACACTCTAGAACTTGCAGATAGTGTAAGGGATAGACTTAGGAAGATGGTAAAGAAAGATAGTGCCACATACAAAAGACTAGAAAAAGTATTTGTCCAGATTGCAGAAAATCCTCTTGATGTGGGAAAATGGATGCATGGAGAATACGCAATGGTCAGAGAAAAGCACGTTGGTCATTTTGTACTAAAATATACAATAAATGAGAAGACTAAAGTTGTAACAATTGTAGATTACGATCATCATGAATAGAAACACATTGAATTATGTACGCCTATACGGTAAATGCACCTCATTTCAAATGGAATTACCTGCAATTGCATTCTTACAAACTGTTTAATATTCATGAAGATTAAACCAACCCTTAGGGCGGCTGACGTGCTTAACGGTTCGACTCCGATGGACTTCAGCAAGAAAAAGATAATCGTGGCAGACTTGGACGATACCCTGACTGAAAGCAAGCAGCCGCTTACTTCCGACTTGATAAGAATACTGGATATTCTGTTGAAATACAGGATGTTTGCGGTGATTACCGGTGGAAGCCTGACCAGAATGCAGGAACAGGTCATGAGCGTGATGGCAGGCTCAAGGCATCTTTCAAATCTTATAATTCTTCCGGCGTGTGCAACAAAATATTATAAATTCGAAAATGGAAAATGGACTAAAGTATATGAGGAAGATTTAACCGAAGAGGAAAAGAAGAGAATTTATGTTGCATTTGAATCCATGTTCAGCGAATTAAACTATAAGCACCCCCAAAAAATATACGGCGACCTATTTGAGGATAAGGGTTCCCAGATAACTTTTTCTGCGCTTGGCCAGAAATCTCCCCTGGAAGCTAAGAAGGGCTGGGATTCGGATAACAAGAGGCGGCTTGAGATGAAAAACATCCTGGCGAAATATATTCCAGAGTTTGAGATAAACCTCGGCGGCAACACCTCGATAGATGTTACGAAGAAAGGGATAAACAAGGCCTACGGTATCCGAAAACTGGAGGAGAAGCTCGGAATCCGTGTGGACGAAATGGTTTTTATTGGAGACAAATTAATGAAGGGCGGCAACGATTATCCGGTAAGAACCACTGGCGTAGATTCAATACAGGTTTCTGATCCAGAGGAAGGGAAACTAATCCTCAAATTAATAGTCGAGAGGCTGCGCGGCTGACGCCCAGAACGGCGGTCCAACTATGTGATGGCAGATCAGGAATTCCATTTCATATGATCCAAGCATCATATTCCGCTATGCCAGTTCGTCCAGGAGAGCGCTGGAATAGTCCCGCTGTGCGGCCTTCACTTTCTTTTCAATGCCGCACTTCATGCATTCGTATTCTATCGACGCGCCGGTCCTGCCCTTGATCACCCTGACCGGCTTCATCCTGCCGCCGCATTCCGATTCCCTGTCCCCGGGGTTGACATCAACATGCTTGCTCCACAGGCATGCCGGGCAGTGGTCAGTGTATCCGTCCCCCTCCACCTCCCTTCCACAGTGGTCGCACACAAAATCCTCAACGGTCCTGGTGAACCTGCCAGCCATAATCAAAAAACCTCATATTTGCCGTCAGCAAGTCCCCTAGTTACATAGCTTATGTCGCTCAACGCATCGGCTGCCACGTCCCTCACCTTGGACTTTATCAGATCGAATTTCTCCCCCCGTTGCATTATCGCGGTGACGGTCAGGTTCCTCGGATCGTCTATCCTCTGCCCTATGTGCGATACGATTGCGACCTGGCACTCCCTTATCTGCGGATACAGCTTCACAACATCGGTTGCAATCTCCCTAGAGAGTATGCTGTATATCTTTCCGGTGTGGTTCGCAGGGTTTTTCCCGGCCGGGGCCTCCATCGACATCGTCCTGAACGGCGTGATCAGGCCGTTCACCCTGTTTCCCCTGCCTACCGATCCGTCGTCCCCCGCCTCACAGCTCAGGCCCGACTTTGTGAGGTAGACCTCCTCCCTCTCCAATGAGTCACCGCTGTTCACGCTTATCCTCACGTCCTTGTCGGTGTACTTCTTCATGTTGTTCCTTATGTCGCTTGCGACATTCTCCTTGTATCTGGCGTATTCGTCTATGTCCTTGAGCAACGGGGAGACGAATGCTATCGCGACATTGAGCCCTATCGAATCCTCCTCTCTGACGCACATCACTTTTATGTCCTCCCCCACTGCCGGCATCCTCTTTTTGTATTCCAATGTATTAAGGTACTTTTCGGTCTCTAGCGTCAGCGTTTCCGAGAGGGTGAGCGGCGCGAACCCCACACCGAACGACGTGTCATTTGCAAGCGGCACATCTGAGCTTCTTGAGAATATCTGGTTCAGGTCGTCGGACCCCTTAACTATCTTGCTGTTTATCACCACCTCTTTGTCCAGGTCAAGGAACCTGGTATTCGCCTTCAACAGGTCCTTCGTAGCCTTTAGCGCGATCTCGTCAACCGGTATGGCGCGCCCCTGGTGGGATTGCGTTGCGCGCCCCGTAACTATTATCTCTATGGGCCTTGTTATCCTGGCCTTTCCAAAAGTAGCCTCGGAAGATCCCCCTATGATCAGCCCCTTGTCGACATTGTGGTGCAGTACGGTTCCAAAGTTGTCAAGGTAGTGCCTCGAAAGCTCGATGCTCGTCTGCTCGCATATCCCGTCTATCAGGCTGTCCGGATGGCCCTTCCCCTTCCTCTCCACGAATTCCACCGGCTGGTCCGCCACCGCAAGAGCCGCCGACTCGTAAACCCTGACGTTTGCCATTTCAAGCCCCCCTTTTCGATAGTTTTTTTAGTTCGATTATCCTTTTTAATACTTCTTTTTCTTCGTTGTCTATCAGGTTCGAAAATGTTCCAGTGAGAAGCCTTTCATCCCCGTCTGGTATTCTTGTGTACAGCAGCTGGCCCTCCTTTATCTGCCTGCCAAACGTGGGCCCATTAACCGAAATTGCCACCTGTTCGCCTTTTTTTGCCACCTGCAACGCCGCTTTCTCCGCTTGTATCTCCTTTATCTTGCCGATTACCTCTCCCTCCTCGTTGATTAGGACATAGTTCGGCTTTATCCTCCCGACCTTCACCTCTATCCCGAACACTGCCGGGCCGGAAACCCTGAAGCAGGAATCCGGCAGTATCCTTATCACCGCCGGGTATGTGACACTGCCCTCAACCTTTACCACGATATCCTTTTTCTTTCCCTCGACAAAGAGCTTATAATCGTCTATCAGCTTGTATATCACGTCGCCTTCTATGAGCTTTACGCCGCTGGACGCCATCGCCTCCTTAGCATCTTCGTCCAGGTGCACGTTGAACGCGAGTATTACCGCGTTGAGGGGCTCGGTCGCATTCAGCGTAAACGCATCCAGCACGTCACGCTTGGTCACATTGCCTATGCCCTTCTTGCTTATGCCAAAGCCCTCGGCCTTGAGCAACCTGGATATGGCCTCTATGCTGCCTATCGAATCAGACTTTAGTATCACGCCGCTCTTGTCGGATTCGAAGACCTCTCCAAGCTCCTTTGATATCTCTTTTTCATAGCCTTCGCTGGTGACCTGGATCAGGGGGCTGCCAGGCATCGCGTCTTCCAATCCCGTCCCGCTGATTTTGACTCCGCATGCGGCATTCGCCTCCTCCACCGAATAGAACTTCGCGGAGGAATCGCGGATCTCGTGCAGCGGCTTCGGCCTGAGCAACGCCTTTATCTTTACTGTAGCCACTCCGGTTGGCGTTGCAAACGCCACCGTGTCGTTGACGTGCAGTGTGCCGTCGTAGAGTATTACATCGATTGTTATCCCGAGCCCCCTCACCTCCTTCTTTTCCAGTATGCTGCCCTTGCCCGGGCCCCTTACGTCCGTCTTGAGATCCTCCTCAAGGAACCTTTGGGCCAGGCCGGTTACCATCATCAGCAGCTCTGCGATCCCCTCACCGCTCTTTGCGCTCATGGGCACTATGGCAAGCTCCGTCTTGAAATCCTTCACCTTGTTGAAGACCTCGCTCGAGAACCCGAGCTCGCTGAGCCTGCCCTCCATCTGGTACATCCTGGTGTCGAACTCGTTCCTAACGTAATCATTCTGCTTTTGCAGCGATTCCATCACGCTGCTGGTTTTCTGCGCAATCCATCCGGTTATGAGGTCGATCTTGTTTGCAGCCACTATGAAAGGGGTCTTGTACTCCTTGAGTATGTTTATCGCCTCTATAGTCTGCGGCTCAAAGCCCTTGCTTACGTCAACCACCAAAATCGCTATGTCTGCCACGCTCCCTCCCCGTTTCCTCAGATTGGTGAATGCCTCATGGCCCGGCGTGTCTATGAAAAGAAGGCCGGGCAGGGTTATCTTGGATCCGGTGGCCTTCAGCATTGGCCCGCATATTTTGTTTATGACATCGATGGGCACCTCGCTGGCCCCGATGTGCTGGGTTATGCCTCCCGCTTCCTTCGAGGTTATCGTCGTGCTCCTTATGCGGTCGAGCAGCGAGGTTTTCCCGTGGTCGACGTGCCCCATTACGACTATTATCGGCTGGCGTATCATACCCATCAACAAAACAAGAAGCTATAAATAACATCTAGCAATATCAAATATAAAAACGTAGGTGTAGTCATGGAAAGGACGTTGGTGCTTGTCAAGCCCGACGGCGTGCAAAAAGCCGTCATAGGCGCGGTCATAAGCAGATTCGAGGATGCGGGATACAAGGTAATAGCATTGAAGATGCTAAGGGCGACGAGGGAGCAGATAAGTAACCATTATGCGGCCGACAAAGAATGGCTGGCGAGCGTAGGAAAGAAGACTCGGTCTTCCTTTGAATCAAAGGGGGTCAAGATGGATGAAACCGATCTTCAGATAGGCGAGCGTATACGCGGATGGCTGATTAATTATCTCACGGAAGGCCCGATAGTGGCAATGGTAGTCGAAGGCGACGGAGTAATAGCCGGAATAAGAAAAATCGCAGGTGCTACCTCTCCGGATATGGCCGACCCTGCAAGCATAAGGGGTATGTACTCCAAGGATTCGTATGAGAAAGCGGACAAGGCACGCAGACCCGTAAGAAACATCCTGCATGCATCGGACGGCGAGACTGCAAAACGCGAGATAAAGGTCTGGTTCACCGAGCAGGAGCTCCACGAATATCAGAGGATTCCTAGGACGGACTGACAAGCGTCAAACCTTATAGCCCGCCGTCCAGAACGAGGTGAAATTGTTGCCGTGCCCTGTCACCTCCGCAGTGTTGTTGAATCCCGAATAGTCGTTAAGGTTGCCGTTGAGCGGCCACCATCCCACCAGTGAATTCAGTTGCACCGGAGGCGCCCCGATGCCCGTTATGTACGATGCCTCAATGTTCGCCTGTCCCACCACCGTGCTGTAATCCTGCACGTTTGCAAGAAGGCCAGTCAGCCCGACATTTGTATTGCACATCGCGCCGCTATCTATCCCGGTCATGTATAGGGTTCCGGTTCCCTGGCTTAGGTTCCAGGACGGCAGCGTAGCGCCCCCTATGTTCGAGCCATTCACGTAGATCTGGGCGATATTGTCGCTGCTGTCATAGCTCACCGCCACAAAATACCACTGGTTCGGGTTTGCGAGGAAGGGCGCAAGATAATAATTGCCGGCGTTATTGCTCAGCGTGACCCCTCCGCCGCCGAAGCAGATGCCGTACGCACCTTTCTTTGCCACCACTATCTGCGTGGTGTTAGGGTATGCGGTGCTGACCCAGAACGTGATGGAAAACGAGCGGTTTGTGGTGGCGAGGCCCGAACCGGATGCGGATATGTAGCTTCCGGCAACCGGGTTTACGCTTGTGAGGGTGTACTGCGGCAGGCCCCCGGTGCACTGGCCGCTCAGCACCGGCCCCTTTGTAGTGCCGTACAGGCTGGATCTCAATACCTCGCACATGCCCGGCTGGATCCTGGTCGAAAGGCTGCTGCCGGAAAACGCCCCCAGTTCAAAAAGGGCGCCCACCACAAGCAGCACTATTATTATGGCCCACCCGTAGCTCATCAGGTATTCCAAGACGCTTTGGGCCTTTATACTGGGCATTGCATCAAATAGACCAGTAAGTTAAGAACTATAAAGTTTATGCTAGGGAAATCAGACGGCGGAGTACTTCAGGTCGTCGCTCATCATCTCCGGGCTCCAAAGAGGATCCCAGACAAGCTCTATGTCTATCTTTCCCGCATTCGGTATCGATTCCAGCCTCAGCTGCACATCGGCCAGTATTATGCTTATGACCGGGCACATCGGCGATGTCATCGTAAGGGTGACCTTTATGTCGTTGTTCGCGGCGATGTTTATTCCGTAGATGAGGCCAAGGTTGACTATGTCCGCCCCCATCTCCGGGTCCACGCACTGGGAGAGCATCCTCACTATATCATCCGTCCGCATGATTCACACCAGGCACTCTTGCACATTTTAGATATAAAATCTTTATGTTATTTATTGTGGCGCCCCTCCCCCAATCTTGTATGGGTTTATTAGTCTGCCCTCCCAATTCCATTCAATGAAGAAAAACAGGAAGAAAGGGCAAAACGGCAAATCCCAAAGCGCAGTGGAGTACCTTATGGCAATTATATGGGCGCTCCTACTTCTGGGTGTAGTGGCCATCATACTTTACCAATTCGGAGCCTTCACCCCCATTGCACAGCCAAAGGCGCATGCGGGCGCATGCCAGGTGTCAAGGCCCTATGGCGCATACACTACATCTCTTGTCTCCTTCGAGGGTGTATGCATAAACCAGCTTCCTTATTTCGTGGGCTTCCTCTCCCAGCAATCCGGTGGGAACATACAGATACCTCTTGTCAATGGGCTGGGCGCGAACCAGCTTACACTGACGTTCTGGATACAGCTTACTGGCAAAGGGAATTTCCCGCAGAACATCCTCTATGTTAACGGTGCGTTTTACATCTGCCAGCAGGGAAACAGGGGCAACACAGTAACACCATGGCAGTTCATAGCATTGACCATAAACACTTCCAAGCCCACAAACAACGCAAACCTCTACGTGAACGATACCCTGATAGAGACAACCACATTCTCCCCATCAAGCGGCAACGAGATAGACATAGGCGGGGCGATACCCGGAAGGTTCGATTGTCCCCCCGTATACAACGCCCCGCTCTACGGAATAGACGGATATGTCTCAAACCTTCAGGTGTACGGCTCCGTCTTCACCCCAACCGAGCTGAGTCAGCTGTATATAGAGGGCCTTGGCGGCGACCCGACAAATCTCAATGCCCTCTACGCATGGTGGCCGCTCAACGGGGACACGATCGACTATAGCGGGAACGGAAACAATGGCGGAAGCGTGGGCGGGATAAGCTTCGATGGCGTCCTGATCCAGAATTATACCATTCCGTGAAGTCTAGCCCAGGGTGGCAGAACACCACGACGGTAGTTACGCTTTTGCTATAGATTAGTATGCAGCGATGTTGGCTGGCGGTATTAAACTTCGGCGAAGAGCACAGCATAGAAGAGACCCTGGTCAAGGAGAAGCTCGATAAGATTGACCATAGGATACGCGAAGGGAAGCGGAAGCTGCTAAGTACAAAGGAGGCACTAGGCGTTTATGCAAAACATGTCAAGTGATTAGGTATACTTGACATGGATGTGGGAGTGATATGACGGAAAAATCGATATCGGCGATAAATATGTAAATGTCAAGTTCCCATAAATCCTTCGTCAAAACCTATAAAAGCCTGCAATGCGTTACATTCAGTATGAAAGCTAGGAAAGGGCTGAACAGAATAGTTATGGACGAAAAGGTAATGACAGGTAAACCCATAATCAAGGGCACGAGGGTTACTGTTGAGGCCATAATAGGGAGATTCGCCGAAGGACTTACCGCAACGGAAATACTTAATGAATATCCAAAGTTGACTGAAAAAGATATCAGGGCGGCGTTGGCGTATGCAGCAAAGCTTGTGGCCAACGAAGAAATAATACCAAAAGCAGAAATCTACGCATAATACTTAAAAGGGTGGATCAGTGGTCAAGTTCCTTGTCGATGAGTCTACGGGCAAAGGGCTTGGCTTATATCGTTATCATGATTTATTATAATGGTGATTTCACGGACATCGGCTTCATAGAAGATGAGACTCCGAGAAAGCTTCTGTGCCTGATCGATCTATTCTCAGACCGGAGCGTCCTAAAACTGGGAAAGAAATATCCCGGACTCTTTGGCCAAGATTTCAGGACCGCACAAGACGTATACGAACGATTCCTTTCGAATAGGGAACTGTCCAGGGACCTGTGGACGGATCTGGTTATAAAAAAGAGACCACGTGGAGAGGTTGCCGAAGGGCTTAAGCAACTGACCTTTTACCAATCAGAGCAAAAGCATGCTGAATTGGCAAAGAGGCAGATAATGGCTGATTATGAAAGTGAGAAAGATGATATAGCATCTTATTTCGGCAAGATATTTGGGTTTTCGCCTCCGAAGAAGCTTTTGATAATATTATTGCAGACAGGTGCCGAGTCTGGTAGTACGGGCCGCTGCATTGCCATAAACGATAGCCAGACCGCGCTGATTGGCTACCTATTCAGCACGGATGAGATTACAAACAAAAAGTCGATGGTGCTTGGAATAATACTGCACGAGCTTTTGCATTCGCTCATAGAATCAAATGGCATCCTAAATAGGAAAAACCCCGATTCTTATTTATTTGAGGAAACGCTTGTGGATTATTTCTTACCCAATGGGATACTATCGCATAGGCTGAAGCATTCCGAGCCTAGGGACATCGATATCTATCAAAAAGAGAATATCATTTTCAGGCCATCATCAAAATCCATGTCAGAAGGCCTCCTACCAATAATCAAGGAATATGATGACTCTTTTGCGGAGAGAACCATTTGGGAGCACCTGAAGAAGAGTGCTTTCAGAATTTATTTAAACGAATGAGGTATGCGCGACGCTTAAGTGCAAGCTTAGCTGGCATAAGTGCCCCACAATATAAGCCCCGGGAGGGATTTGAACCCCCAATATCTAGTTTACGAAACTAGCGCTTTGCCGGATTAAGCCACCGAGGCATCAGAAAGGTCTGCACGCATAACTGCTAACTATCTTTTAAGTATAGGTTTTAAATACTAATTAAACCATTTACTTTTTAGAAATATTGGGTTTATCCATGGCAGACCAGGATCAGAATATGGGAGCACCGACCCCCTCGGCGCCAGAGCAACCGCAACAACAGCAGCAGCCACAGCAGCCGCAGGCCGATCAGGGCGTGAAGGTGCCCGTGTCCACCGCCCCGACCTATGTGCCGCCGTACGACTATTCCTCCACTGGGAAAAAGAAGGGATTGCCGATTAATAAATCAAAACTCAAGTACATTGCCATGGCGGTCGTCACGATATTGGTGCTCGGCGCAGCTTATTTCTTCGTGTTCCAAGGGCCCGGCGTTTCCAGCACGATATCCACCACGTCCACGGCGCCCGTCGTGCAGGCAGGTTATCTCAGCTCGTGCCAGGCCGTCAACAAGTCCGGCTCATACTACCTATCAGCCAACCTGAAGTACCGCTCAACGTCCGGCCCATGCATAAACATAACCGCTGACAACGTTGCAATAATTTGCGACGGTAAAACTGTTCTTGGGAGCGGTCCGTTTACCGGTGTAGGGCCGTTCAGCTATGGAATATTCGCCGGCAACGTGAGGAACTTCTCCATCAATGGGTGCATGATCGGCAATTTCTCATACGGTGTGTACTCCATCAAGACGAACGGCTTCAGGCTGGCGAACAACAACTTCACCAACAACTACATCAACGCCGTGTTCCTAAGCGCTTCGAGCAACGGCACAATACTCAACAACCTCATCGAGAACTCGAGCAGCCCGCTGGGTGCCATGACAATAACAAATAACTCGGGGAACAACCAGCTGCTCAACAATACGTTCAAGCTCAACGCCTATCTCGGCATCAGCGTCAACTCCTCCAACGAGAATTTCATGAACAATTACATAGTGGATTCACAGTTCTCGTTTTCCTGCACCGGATCCAACGGGTTCCCGGCCAGCAGCAAGGCATCGGGTAACACCTGCTACAACCAGACCGGCTGCGATTTTGTCACATGTGTTGGCAAGAACATACCGATCAATGTGGCCAGCATAGTCCTGGGGCACCAGATATCGACCTGCGGCTCGATAAGATCGCCAGGATCATATTCGATGCTCACCAACCTGAACATGAAGACCTATTCCGGATTGAATACCAGCCAGCTTATGCAATATAGCATACCCTGCATAACGGTGCAGGCGAGCAATGTCAATCTGGACTGCAACAACAGCAGCATAACCTCGGCGTATCTCGGCTTCCTTGTGACGGGCAGCAATGTTACGCTGTCCAAGTGTAACGTAAGGAATTCGGACATAGGCGTCAGCTACCTCATGAGCAACGGGTCCACCATCAACGACTCCGTATTCCTTAACGACAGCGTGGGAGTGTCAATACAAAATTCATCGGCGGACAAGCTCTTCCGTTTGGTTGCAAACGACGGAATCTTCGGAATATCATTGGCGTCGTCAACCGCCATCGTGGTCCAGAACTTCACGGCAGATAACAATACCTTCGGCCTGTACCTGTCGAACTCGCTGGGCAATATCTTCACCGGTGGCTCAGCTACCGGAAATTCAAGGTTTGATGTCTATGGCGACCCCCTTTCGGTCAACCTCAGCAGCGACATAATGAGCTCCACATCCTGCAATGTGACCAACGCCCTCTGGGCGACCTGCAAGCAGTACATACAGAATTCATCCTTCCGCGCCTATCCTCTAAGCACCTGCACGGATATAAGGAGGGCGGGCACATACGAGCTCGTCCAGAACCAGCTGGGCGTAAGCCCGGATTGCATAAGGATAGACGCCAGCAATGTTGATTTCAGCTGCGCAGGCCTTTCCATGATAGGCAAGCCCTACATCCCGGGCCCCGGCATATTTGTCAATGGGAGGAATAACGTTACCATATCCGACTGCACCCTAAAAACGTTTGAAACCGGCGTGCTTGTGCAAAACTCCACAAATGTCCATGTTAACTCGATCATAAACTCCTCTCCATCCGTCTACGGTGTGGCATTCTACAACGTAAGCGGCGGCTCGATAACGAACAGCTCGATAACCGGTCCGGCGAATGCGACCATAATCGCCGAGAACTCCAAGAACATACTCGTGTCGCTCAACAAGCTCAATTTCGGCAGCGCAAACAACTACGGTGTGCTTGTGGAAAACACCTCCGGCGCCACAATAGAGGAAAACAACGGCACGAAGAATTACATTGGCCTGCAGATAAGCGGCCCGCGTTCCAACGGCGGCATGATAACAAACAACACGTTCATAAATTCCAAGAAGGCCGACTATTCCTGCGACTCGTATAACCAGGGGATTGCGGCGCAGAACGGCGGCGTCAACTACGGCACGATAAACAGCGGTTGCCACTGGCTCGCTGCGATTCCGGTGCCGATCATCCCGCTGAACTGCAACGCGTTTACCTCCCCAAATATAGAGAGCCTGGCCGAGGATTACGCCTATGGGGCGGGCGCAGCGTGTTTCAGCGTCTACTCAAACTCATCCACGATAAACTGCAACGGGCACACGATACTCGCCACGAACGGCGGAACGTTCGCCCTGTTCTCAAACTTCAAGCAGCCTTCGATACTGGAGAACTGCTACCTCAAGGGGTTCTCGGCCCCGGTAATGGCGAGCAACGCGGCCGTGCAGCTTGTCAATGATACGATATACAACAACGTTACCGGCCTCGCCTCGACCGCAGCGGCGGTAAATGTCCTTAACACGCCGAGCTTCTCGATGTCTCATACGAGCATACTCTCGACGGATTCCGGCATCGACCTTTATAATGTCACAGGAGGGCGGGTTGTTGATTCAAATGTGACGGGCGTGACCGCGTACAACCTGGACCTTGTGCGCAGCATGCAGTTCAGCGGCGATTCATCGTCCAGAGCAAGCGGAATAGGAGCGTACCTGCGCAATTCCAGCGTCAACGCATTCCAGGATGACGGATTCAACGGCGCATCCTTCGGCCTCTTCTGCTCGTCATCCTCGCAGAACTTTGACAACGGCCAGATATCCTGCTCCTCCCTCAGCGGCTGCCCGTGGATATCCGCATCATCGTCCACCTGCCACTAGCTTTTTTAAGCTGAATTGCGATATCTACCTGATTTGATGCTGTTTAAGGACCTTGCCGACTCTTACGAAAGGCTCGATGCAGTTTCCTCAAGGCTCTCCATGATAGACATAATGAGCGAGCTCTTCAAGAAGGCCAAGGCGGACGAGATAGCCCATGTGATATACATAACCCAGGGGGTCCTGGCCCCGCCATTCGAGGGAGTGGAGTTCGGCATGGCCGAGAAGATGGTGGAGGAGGCCATAGCTATCTCCACCGGCTTCACAAAGGAGGATGTCGAGAGGGAGTACAGGAAACAGGGGGACATGGGCAAGGCCGCCCAGACAATAAGGGAGAAATCCAGGCTCAAGAGGATGTCGGACAAGGAATACTCGATAAACGAGGTCTACGACATGATGAAAAAGATCGCGGAGACCTCCGGGAGCGGGAGCCATGACATGAAAGTCAAGATGCTCGCCAACATGGTGGCGGCTTCCAGTCCGGTGGCGGCCAAGTACATAGTGAAATATCCATTGGACGAATTGAGGATGGGGGTAGGGGATGCAACGGTGCTCGAGTCCCTTTCCCTCGCATTCACGGGCGACAGGAAGTTCAAGGGTGAATTGGAGAATGCGTACAACCTGTGCAGCGACCTCGGTTATGTCGCAGAATCCCTCGCAAGGCACGGAGAGAAGGCGATAAGGAATTTCCACATAACCCTTTTCAAGCCGATAAGGCCGGCGCTCGCGGAGAGGCTTCCAACAGCGGAGGAAATACTGGAGAAGATGCACGGCAAATGCGCCGTGGACCAGAAATATGACGGGTTCAGGTGCCAGATACACATGAAGGGCAAGAAGGTCAAGATATACTCCAGGAGGCTGGAGGACACCACGGCGATGTACCCCGACCTGGTCAAGGCGATGCAGGAGGAGTTCGATGCCGATTCGGTTATACTCGACGGGGAAGCGATAGCCTACAACGAAAAGACACAGGAGTTCCTGCCGTTCCAGGAGACTATACAGAGGAAAAGGAAGCACGGGATAGAGCAGCAGATCCAGAAGATGCCCCTGAAACTCTTTGCGTTTGACATGATGTATCTGGACGGCAAGAATTATATGACAGAGCCGTATCACAAAAGAAGGGAGGCGCTTGAAAAATTGCTCAAGGACAAGGAAACCCTGCTCATCTCCACATCGATCCTCGCCTCCACGCCGAGGCAGCTCGAGGAATTCTTCGAGAAATCCATAGAGAACGGGCTCGAGGGGATAGTCGCAAAGGAACTGAACTCCCAGTATGTCGCTGGCGCGAGGAAATTCTCGTGGATAAAGCTCAAGAGGAGCTACAGGGGCAGCCTGAATGACACGCTGGACCTTGTCATAGTGGGGTATTTCCTCGGGAAGGGATCAAGGAGCGAATTCAAGTTCGGCGGATTGCTCTGCTGCGCATACGATAAGAAAAGGGACATGTTTGAGACGATATCCAGGGTGGGCAGCGGCTTCACCGAGAAGGAGATGGTCGAACTGAAGACCACGCTCGACAAGATAAAGGTCGATTCAAAACCCGCCAGGGTGGACTCCCTCGTGACTCCTGACTTTTGGGTGACGCCAAAATACGTGGTCACCATAAGGGCCGACGAGATCACAAAATCTCCCATGCACACCTGCGGCAGGGAGACAAACGAGGAGGGTATAGAGGTGGGCTATGCGCTGAGGTTCCCAAGACTTGTGAGCGAAGATAGCGCGATAAGGAGGGACAAAAGCGTTGAGGAGGCCACGACCACCAAGGAGGTCGCAGAGCTGTACAACCAGCAGAAGCGCGTGCGTGTGGACGGCGGGGAATGACGACTGCGGATCAGATATTCCTTATGCCCTCCAATATCCTCGTAAACTTCTGGACGCCCTTTATGATGGGCTTTATCTTTGGATTGAGGCGGTACCCCAGCCCGTAGCCCTTTTCGGTCCTTATATGGGTCGGCTGTATTATGTTGAGGTCCAGTGAGAGCTCCCTCAATGTTATTATCAAGGTTTTTCTGGTAAACTTCTTCTCCAGTATTGAATAAAGCTCCCTTGTGGTCCTGGGGCTCTTCTGTAGGAGCAAAATCATGACGGCGTAGTTTGGCCTGCTTATCGATTTCCTCAATAGCCAGATTTCATCCTTCGGTCTGTCCTTTTCTGCCATAATATAGTATTGACAATATAGGTTTATAAACATTATCAAGCTACCAATACGGTCAGGCCTATAATCTAATTATA
>DAIDAE010000022.1 GCA_027310755.1 Candidatus Micrarchaeaceae archaeon
AGCAGATCCGATACAAATGGATGACAAGAATTATAAACCATAAAACAAGATTATCAGTGCTGCGGGGATAGCAAAGCCTGGTCAAACGCGCCAGGTTCAGGGCCTGGTCCCTTAGGGGTTCGTGAGTTCAAATCTCACCCCCTGCATCATTATTTATTAAAAGGATTGATGACTTTTATCCCTGGAAGTTTTTTGAAGTCTCTTACATTCTCGGTTAAAATACTAAATGTGTTGTTTTCCCTCATGGTCTCCGCAATGAGTGTATCCCAAAAGGCAGATTTAAAACCAGCAGTGCTCTGAACCGCTTTTAAAACAGTTTCTTGTGTGTAATTGATCTTCTTCCATTTTTCAGATAGCACATATTTCCTTACTATCTTAGCAGCTTTTTCCGGTTCAAGTGGTTTTGCTATGCCCTCCGTAAGAACATAGAACATCTCGGAAAGGACCTGGTTCGATATTATACCAGCCGCCTCGCCGGCAAATACCTTTTCCACTAATTTCTCCGATACCCGTCTTTTTTCTGCCTCGCTTTCGTCATAGGCATAGACCAATATGTTAGTATCATAAAAATGGCTTTCGTTTATGCAAATCGCCCCTGTTTTTGTATTTAAGCCCTCCAAAATTGTATCCTTTTCTGAGTTCTTCTATGGCCTGAACGTCTATATCCTCATTCTCTTGTCTAGCGAGCCATGTTTTCATGGCTTCACTAAGTGCCCTACCCAAGTAACCCTTACGCTTACCGTACTTTATCCCTGCAAGTCTTCTGAACCTCTTTGAGGTAAGCTCGTCTACATTCACGGTCATAGTTTCAGTCCGCGTCATAATTTAATATTTAGTTAAATATATATTTAAATGTTTCTATTTATAAATTATTTATACTGCCTTAGGGGTTCGTGAGTTCAAATCTCACCCCCTACATAAATAAACTTATATATTTGATCGAATAGACCAATTATGATGACTGTTATACAAGTTGAATGGCATGTTTGTCCAAAAAGCCACAGGACACATCTTACAACAGACCATTCTATGCGAGAAGAACCTTCTATTCATCTAAAAAGCAAGGGCGTGACTGAGCAGTTTTTTCCTTTTGAAGGACGCGATGTTTTTAGTTTAGACCATGAACATCTACATCAGTTATTGAGACATTTGGAAGGAGACGACGCCTCGAGAGGTTTGGATCGCCTTTTCAAAAAATTTGATGCGTATATATGGGCTAGGCAATATGATCCATGCGGATTGCCTCCAAAAATCCAACAGGCAGTAGAGGGATCTATTCTACGAAGATGATGATTGGGACTTAAATTTGAACGCAAGTTTTAAATCTGCGTCTTCTGAGTTATTTCTAATTGGTGTGTTATGCATCTCGAAACCAGAGGGAAGGCGGGTTATGATGCCGCTCTCTTCGAAATGATCAGGCGGGAAACACAAGAAGCAGGACTCAAAAATACGCATCCTAAGAATGGGAAGTATAAAGTGAGAGCGGTTATCTTCAATTTCCTTGAGCCGAAAGAAAACGTGCTTAATCCGGTGGCTGGCACATGCACTGCGCATGTTGTAATACAGAATAAAAAAGGGAAGATATGGACGTGGAACAGGACAGTGGAGGACGTGCTTCCAGACCTTTTGCATAGCGGCAGCAAAATCAAATACGGGGAGATAGAACTCGCTTATTGTGCATTGAAGAACGAGCCGATTCCAAGAAACAAAGCACTGGACTCAATGAATCGACTCTCTCCTGAAAGGGACAGCCTTGCGTACAGCAGGATAGAATTCCTAGACGCAATAGGAGCGCACCATCTTGTCGAGCTTGAGCCTAACAAGAAGTACCTGCTCTCTAGCATGGAACTAACAGAGGTGAATAATCCTACGTTAAACAAGAGCAGGATCCTTTTGCATGTGAGGCTTATTCCTGTAGAGCGCAGGAGGAGCGAGGTGGAGGACGCAGAGCTCTTTTTGTATTTTGATGAGCACCAGATGGTCAAGCCGCTAATAAAAAGGACGTACAAACTCTTCGAGTCCAGGATGGGAAAGGAGATTGTGCCGCGTGCTCCGTTCCCAACCGTGATAGGGGTGGAGGGCACTGAGATATTTGAGCATCTGTTTTGCGAAGAGCCTAAGTTCAAGAAGGGCGAGCTGTACGTACTTGATAGGGTAATGAAGAAGGACGGTAACTTCCTGGTAGTTGAAGCACACAATCTGAAGGACCATGAACTCTTTGAAACGTGGCATGATGACTTGGAGGCGGCATTGAAGGGGCGCAAGGAGACCAAGGCGGACTATGCAGCCGAGGAGAAGGCTACAATAAGGCTGAGCGTGCAGACGTATGTAGATGAAGCAACTTCTTCGGTGGCGCACAGACGCAAGCAATCACAAGTCTATGCCTTCCTGAATAAACTTGAATGGAACAGATACTCGAGACACAGCAATGTTATAGTATTCAGCCCGATTGCGAACATATATGACAACACGCTGGACTTTGCTGAGGCCCCGGGACCGAAAGATTCTGGGCTTGGACTGTATGTCAGTGGTGCTATTTCGTTGGATGACAAGGATGCGTTGGAAAAAGTACGGGTGGACGCAAGAAATATGGTCGCAATGAACCTGGTCAACTGATCATAGAATTTTTATAGTGCCGGTGGGCAGGCTCTGCACTATCGCGTCTATATCATCGTATGCCAAGGCCCTTGCAATCTTCTTCGCCGCATCGGATTTCTTGTCCCTGCCGAGCTCTATAATTACATGTTTCCCTCCTATCTCCTCCTTTTCCTTTTCAAAGGTCACAAAAGGAACGGTGTGCAGCTTTCCCTCCTTCAGGAACATCACAAGAGACAGCCTCACGTTGCGGTACCAGTCACGCTCTCCTGAAAGAAGAAAACTTCCTGTGCCTAGCGATCCCTTTCCGGTCGATTTGCTTACCTGTTCCCTTCTCATGGCGTAGACATCAACGGTATGGAGGTTTTCCTTCCATGCGCTGGAGTAGGAAGCGGCAAACTGCGCCACCTCCTGCCTTATTTCGATGCCGGAATCAAGCCCACCCTTTAATATGGTAACGGGGGCGCCGAAAATGTTTGCGTGAAAAAAAAGGTCCCTGTCTTCGAAATGCTTCGAGTTGAGCAGCTCGTTCTGGTGCGCATCCCTGCCAGCTATGACCAGCATGCCGTTGCTAGTGAAGAACCAGTGAAACTTCTCGTACCACTCCTTTTTCTGTATCTTGATGACTTTCCTGGCGCCTACTTCCGCCACGTCCTTTTTCTTCGCCCTCTCCAGCCTTTGCCTGAGCTCCTTCACCGCCTTTTCCGCCCCTTCCTTCTTCTGTGCCAGCCTCTTGGCCTTCTGGTAATATTCATCCGCGTTATCCTGCGCGCTCTTTGTAAAATCCACTTCTATTTCGATTGCCATAAGGCATCATGATCAGATCGGCGCTCCGCTCAGGTAGCCGATTATTATGGAGATTATAAAGCCCAATGCCCCTATGATAAGTATGCCGAGCAGGATTATCCTTGCGCTCCTGTTGAATTCCTCGTTGCTGGGCTTGTAGCTTATATTTAGTATGTGCTTTGAGTTAGTGAAAAAGGTGCGCAGTTTCGGCATTATGTTAATATTCATAAAAATACCACTGGGGGCCATTTACTAGATATTTAATACTTGGGCTTTTATATCTTTTTATGAGTGAGAGGATGGGGAAAAAGAAGGAAATGAAACAATGGAACAAGCTCATAGTCATACACTTCGGCGAGCTCTGGCTCAAGGGCAGGAATCGCGGGAATTTCATAAGGCAGCTGTACAAGAACATAGGGCTGTCGCTCAGGGACGAGAAATACGACAGCATTGAAAATGCGAGGGACAGGTTCGTTCTGCATCTCAACAGTGACTCAGATACCGCGTCGATAGAATCAAAACTGGCAAAGGTCTTCGGGATTGCGTGGTTTGCGCCGGTAATTGTCACAGATAATACAATTGCGGGGATAATGAAGGCGTGCATGAAGCTTTATGGCAAAAATGAGAAAGTGAGAGTGGTAGCCCACAGGTCATACAAGGGATTGAAGTTCGACTCACAGCAGCTGATAAGCAAATTCCTGAAGAACAAGAAGAAGTTCGGTTTCGTGCTGGACAGGGACTCCGAAAAAGAGATAAGGATAAACATAACGAAGACAAACGCGATGATAACGATGGAAAAGATCAGGGGCCCGGGAGGCCTGCCGGTGGGTTCCTCCGGAAATGCGATAATACTCCTTTCGGGAGGGATAGACTCCCCGGTCGCATCCTTCTATGCAATGAAGAAAGGGTTGAGGCCGATATATGTGCACCTCCACGCATATTCGGACAACAAAAAGGCGATGGAATCGAAAATGCGCGAGCTTATGGCTGTGCTTAACGGTTATTATCCATCAAAATGCTATTTTGTGCCCGCGCACCTCTTCCTGGCATCTGTGCTGGACACCCCGAGGGAGTACGAGCTCGTCCTTTTCAAGCGCTTCGCGTACAGGTTGGCGGAAAAACTTTGCGAAAAGGAAGATGCAGAGGTTATCGTTACTGGTGAGAGCCTTGGACAGGTGGCCTCGCAGACGGTGAAGAACCTCATCGCCACGGAAAGGGGGATGAGAAGCCTGATCATGAGGCCGCTGATCGGCTTCGACAAAATAGAGATAATAAACATGGCGAACGCCATAGGCACCTACGGCATCTCCATCAGGAGCTATCCGGATGTCTGCTCGATGAGGGCGAGGAACCAATCGACCGCGGCAAAACCTGATCTCATAGACAAGCTCTACAAAAAATGCGGGCTTGACCTGGTGGCAGCAAAGAGCATCAGTAAATCTGCGATTGCCCGGTGACCCATGCGAACGCCCTGTTTTCGTCCCTTTTTATGTGGTAGTTCTTTGCAAAATAATCTAGTATGTTTGAGAGATCCCGGTGAAGGAACTCCTCCGCCCTCGGATGGTCCAGGACCACAGCCTGCCCGAAGTCTATCATATACGGTGTTTGGCCGCTTATCAGCACGTTGTATTCGCTCAGGTCGCCGTGCACTAGTTTGTTCTTGTAAAGCTTTTTTACTCCGGAGAGTATTGCATCCAACACCTTCTCGGGCTCCCGCAGGTCCGCGTCCTTTAGCTGGGGGGAAGGGATGGAATCGGCCCCTATGAGCGTCATTGCAAGTATGCTCCCATTCACCATTATGGGTCTGGGCGCGTCCACCCCGGCCTTTGTCGCGATCTCAAGGTTGCCGAACTCCTTTCTGCACCATACCTTCACGACGTCATACTTGCTGGTGACCTTTATCTTCTGGAACCTTGGATCCCCAATAATATAATCATCCATCTTGAAGAACGATGATGTCTCGATCCTGAAGAACTTCATTATCAAGAACTGCTCCCCCTTCACCAGATTTGATGTTCCGGCGCGCGCGATATACAGGTCGGCCTCCTTTCCCCTTGCCGTGATGAACTCGAGTTTCTCCACCACGCCCTTGTTGAAGAACTTGCCGAGGCTTACCATTGTTTTCTCATCGAAGATTCCCGTATCTATCTTCTCCTGTTCCTTCAGCCTGTACTTTCTGGCCCTTGCCTTGCTCTTCCCCATTCTCGTTCCCATGGTCACCGCTCATAGTCTACTTTCCATAATCCTTTTAAGGGTTTACTTTTTATATTAAGTGGTGTAGTCTATGCCAAAAGATAGCAATGGAAAAAGGCAGGTCATGCTCATCGACCCGACACTGCAGTATGAAAGGCGCTTGAAGTTCAATGAAAAGCATGCCGGTTGGGAGGTGTTCAAAATGGTATTCTGGGGCACCTACATCCTGATAATGGGGCTGATACTGCTCGTGTTCAATTCGGTGCAGCCCACGCCCATAATAAGTTTCTATGCGTTCTTCGGCTGGGGACTGACCCTCTTTGCGGTGTATTTCATGCTATACGGGCTCAGCATATCGCTGCACCTGAAACTGATGAGGAAGTACGCCTGACGGCAGGCTGGCCGCGCTTTGGGGCGCCTCAGTAGTAATAAATATGTTCTCGGTACAATAGAATCCATATTCATAGGATAGCTTGGCTGATTTTGTGGCTTTTGGCAACATATACAACAACAAGAATTACAAACTATTGGCGCTGGTGCCGATAGCGCTGCTGCTTGTAAGCCTCTATTTCGTGCAGCAGATCCCCCTAGATTCAACCCTCAGGGGAGGGATAAACGTGCAAATACAGACAAACCTTAGCATAAACGCCCAGGCGCTTACTTCGGCGGTGAATTCTAAGATTCCTGGCGCACAGGCCAGCGTTTCCGCCTCCCCAGGGGGAATAACGGTCACGATAGCGGCGAACAAGAGCATTGCGGCTGCGCAGCAGAATCTGGCCAACCTTTACACCTTGGATTCAAACTACTCAACATATGCCGCCCAGGTTGCGGTCTATGAAAACCAGTTGAAAGGCGGGGCGAATGCAACGGTCCAGGCGGCGCTGGCAGGTGCCAGCGCAAATGAAACACTGGCGCTGGCCTCAATGTCATCGCAGCTCGGCTTGATGCAAACGACACTGAAGCCGCTCCTCTCGGGTAAGACCTACCCGTCGAACTCCAGCGATGCGATATCCATGCTGGACGCCGGCAGTGCTGCATACTCCAATGCGACAAATGCATACAGAGCGTACGTGATATCAAGCCTAAGGAGCGTGACGCCGTTCACCTCATACACATACCAGGAGGTCACCCCCACATTGGGTGCATTCTTCCTGGGGCAGATGGAGACCGTAATAATAGCCTCATTCGTGCTTGTGGGTATAGCTGTCTTCTTCATATTCAGAACGCCGATACCGTCGCTGTCCGTAGTCTTTGGCGCAGGCAATGACATAATAGTGGCGTTGGGCGCGATGGGGCTGTTCGGCATACCTTTGGGGGTTGCCTCCATTGGAGGATTGCTGATGCTGATCGGATACTCCATAGACACGGACATGCTCTCCGCGATAAGGATACTTAAAAGGACGGAGGGAACGCCGACCGAGCGGGCCTTCTCCACCATGAAAACAGGAATCACGATGACCACCGCGGCGATAATCTCGTTCGGAATCCTGCTGGTGGTGTCGTACTATGCTTTCATACCCACATATTTTGAAATAGCGAGCGTGGTCCTATGCGGGCTGGTTGCTGACCTGTTCACGACGTGGTTCGGGAACACGACAATGGTGCTGTGGTATAAGCAGAGGAAAGAGGCGAAGAATCTATGAGCGAACAATCCACAAATGCAGCAGGAAGCAAATCTTCGCCCCTGTCGTACCTGAGGGACAGGAGGATAATAACCCTTGTGATAGTGGTCGTATTCCTGCTGGCGCTCGATACGTATTACGGATTGCACTTCGGAATAGAATTCATCGGGGGCACACAGATACCTGTGACGCTGACGCACAGCGTCAACGTGACGGCGATGAGCGCGCTGATAACCGCGCTGCAGCAGAGGCTTTCAACTTTCGGACTTGAGGAGGTGACAATAGAGGGAGTGGGCAACTCACAGCTCTACATAACAATCCCCACGGCGTCCACCGCCCAGGTAAACCAGACGGTTAGCATAATAAGCGCACAGGGGAGATTCGACGGCATAGTGAACGGAAGGGGGGCGCTGAACGGCACCGGAATACTGAAGGGAAGCATAGGCGAGGTGCCGCCCGTCCAATACAATGGCACCGTGCAATGGCAGGTGGATTTCTTCATAACACAGGCTGCCGAAAAACCGTTCGCTCAGGCAGTTTTCGGGCAGGCGAACAAGCCCCTCTACATGTTCCTCGACAGGCCAGAGCAGGCCGCCATACTGATAAACCAATCCTGGCTTGCGCAGGGGACGCACATTTCACAGGGCGGGGCGCTGAAGGACATGCAGGATGCGCTCGCATTCGGCAACCAAACTATACCCGTGGTGCCGGTCTCCTCGTCAAACTCCAGCATAACTAGTGCAAAGAATTACTTCACTTCAAACAAGAATTACAAATTGGTACTTGCAAGCTCCAATATAGACCAGAGCCTGGTGGCATATTTGAGGTCCCTCAACTATACGGTGAGACTTGAAAGCCGGGCCAACATGACCCCAAATTACATCAATGTCACTTTCAACCAGACACAGATAGACTCGTGGCCCATGATCGGGCTGATATCATCGCCGATCCTCGCGGCATCGATAACAAACGGCAATGTAAGCAGCAGCTACCAGGTGAGCGGGGTGGCGCCGGTCACGCTACCGATAAACCAGAGGCTGGCGTATGCAACTAACCAATCCAAGACGATAGCGAGCGTGCTGAGCGGAGGGGCCCTGCCGGTTGCCGTGATACCTGGCGCCCCGACCACTATTCCGCCAACATTGGGCTCCAAGTTCCTCTATGTGAGCGCGATAGCCGGTGCCGCCGCGGTCCTTGCGGTCTCGATCTTCATAACAATAAGGTACAGGAAGCTATTCCTCGTGGCTCCGATATTGCTTACAACAGTAATGGAGCTCTTCATAATAGTGTCGATAATAGGACTGGTGGGCACGATAGACCTTGCCGCCGTGGCCGGAATGATAGCCGTAATAGGGACCGGGGTGGACGCGCAGATAATAATAACTGATGAGATAATAGCCAAGAAAGTAGATCTCTCCGCAAATTCCCTTCTCGGCAAGGCATTTTACATAGTATGGACCGATGCGGCGCTCCTGGTCATAGCGATGATACCGCTCTTCCTTTCGACATCGCTGGTTGATGTAATCGGCTTCTCCGAGGCAACCATCTTCGGGGCGCTCCTGAGCGTCTTCATAACAAGGCCCGCCTACGGTGCGATAGTCAGCAAGCGCTATGCAAATAATTGATTTGATGATGTTTCTCGGGCAAGTGCCAATGCCTTCAGACAAAATGGTGTTAATATGATAAAACATTGCCCGACGTGTGACAGGACAAGCAAGGACGCGTCCTTCATAGGGGAATTCTGCGAATTCTGCGTTACCGAAAAGGCCTCAAAGGACTTCCCTACGCGCGCAGGCGCAATAGAGTACTGCAAAAGATGCGGGAGGATAAAGACCAGCGAGGGCTATGTCGAATTCACAAAGAAATCGCTCGGCAATGCGCTCGCCAAGCTCCTGTGCAATTCAAAATGCAAAATAGACGTGAAGGAGTACGGAGAGAAGGCGGCGAAGACGGTGGTGACGGTGCCGATAGGCGAGGACCATAAGGTGGTTTTCGAAAAGGAGATAGTGCTGAAGGGCTCGCACGCGATCTGCCAGGACTGTTTCAGGAAAAGCTCCGGGTACTACGAAGCGGTATTCCAGATACGCGGTGAAAAAGAGCGGGTGAATGCCATGATGCAGAAAGTGAAACGGTTCCTTGAGGCAAGGGGCGCCTTCATAGCGAAGATCGACGAGCACGAGACCGGCATCGATGTTTATGTAAGCAGCAAGGGAGCCATGAAAACCTTTTTCCTGTACAACAAGCTCAAGCCAAAGACTTCCTATACCCTGTACAGCATAAAGCAGGGCAGGAAGATCTACAGGGACACATACATGCTAAGGATATAGGCGTGGATTGCATGCCCTCTGCCAAGGCTTAAAAGGCTGTAATTCAAATATCGACTATGGTTTCAGAAAGCAGTATCAAGAACATTCTGAATAAAACGGAGATAAGCCTTGTTCTCGATACATACGATGACATATTCTCGGACTTTGACCCTAGGCCGTATAATGAGCGGGCGCTTTCGGAGGACTTCCTGACAGCCGCAAAACGCGCGGCGCGCGGGCGCAGGGAGGAGGGAATGGACCTGCACCTCCTGATCCCAAAGGCGGTGAGGAACACGGCTCATGAGGAACTCATAAAGCAAAGGCTCAGGGAATACTTCAAGAAACATTATAGGCTTTTGAGAAAAGAATATGCGGGCTACAGGAGGCACGCCATGATGCTTGTTCTTGCAGGGGTCATAATAGGGATTGTTGACGCAGTCGTCCTGTCCACGATAAACCAGGCAGGCATACTTGCAGACCTTGTGGGCATAATACTGACGCCCGCCAGCTGGTATTCGGTCTGGACCGGGTTTGACCACCTTGTCGTGCGCCCAAGGGAGGATGCGGCAGAGGAGGCGTTCTACAGGAAGCTCAGGGAGACCCAAATATCGTTCACACCGTATTGAGCGATCAGGTTGTTGCTATGTATGCGCATGGAAGCGCGGGATAGTTGGGGCAGGAATTTTGCGCGCTGACATTTACCAAATACACCCCGGGATTGATATCCGCGGATATGGACCCACTCACATTCAGCGGCGTGTACGCGGTCACGTAGCTCGGGCCCGCGTTGGTGTTTACAACAAATATTATCTCGTGCCCTATAGTGCCGGCAGTGGTGCCTATGTAAATATGGGTTACGCTCTGGGGTATCTGTACAAGCACAAGCTGCTTTGCTGGCTGACCCTGCGCCGCAACAGTAGAGGCGACACCCGCAAGCTTCTGTGCCGTAGCCTGCGCCTCCGTTGCGGAAAGAGTCGATGATGAGTTTGATATCTGTATAAACGCGAGGACCACTATCGGCAATAGGATCACAAGTCCGAATGCCAATGTTATCAGCAACTCTAGGCTTGACTGTGACTTGATACTTTTCCTTGATGGGTTCATAGTCTACTCGCCCTGCCCTTCCTCGGCGCGCTCATGCAGAACCTTCCTTAATGTTACGTGCTTTTCCTTTCTCTTCTTTATCTCCTTTGCGAGGTTATCAAGCATATCTGCCATGGTCCTTTCAAAAAGGTACCCGCTTGTATGAATGTTCAGAGTGCCCTCCCTTCCGATTGACAGCCTGGCGCTGATATCGTAGGATTTCGTCCTGAACTTCTTGACCACAACGCTTATGTAATTCACGTCCGCCCTGTTGAACTTCTCGGTCTTGGCTATGAAGGCCTTTAGCGTATCCCTCAATTCATCCTCAAACTGGTACGTCTCCGCATCCAGGCCGGAGATAAAGATCTTATCCCTTCCCGCGCCGCCCTCGGCGGATGCGCTGATTATTATATCCAGATCGGTTATGATTCCGATCGGACTGTCTCCTTTTGTAACAATCAGGGAGGATACCTTGTTCTCCACCATGCTCCTCACCGCATCCTCGAGCGGCCTGCCTTGGTCTATCGTCCTCGGATTTCTTTGGACGATTTCGGAAAGCCTCAAGTTTGATGGGGTGTAGGTGTAATTTTTCCGCTCGGGCAGCCTTTCGTTGTTTTTGAGATAGACGCCGACAAGGTCGTAGTTTGTGACCATGCCGATAAACCTGCTGCCTTCCAGCACCGCAAGCCTGTTCACCTTGTTGTTCTTCATGACCGTCCGCGTCTGGGGGACGGATGCGCTTACGTCTATGGCAATAAGAGGGGTTGACATCGCATGCTTCACTGTCAGTCCTCTTATCCTGTTGAGTGAAAGCAGCACCTTTATCATTGTGGATCTTGTTAGGATTCCAGAAACCTTGTTGTTTCTCACATATGGCAATGCCCTTGTCCTTGCCTTGTGGAAATAGTCTATCACGTCATCGATGGACGTGCTGTTGGATACGCGGGGCACACGAGTAGCAAACTTGGATGCCATTTCGGCCTTTGGGAGCTTCAGATCCTGAAAATAACGATATATCATCCTAAAATCTATTATTCCAAAATACTCATTGTTCTTGTTTACCACTACTGCGTCGCATTCCTGCACTGCAGGAACAATTTTTGTGATAGGGGTTTTAGCATCAAAGACCTGTGTTTTGGATATTAAGCCCTCTGGAATCGTATTGACTTCGGCCACAATCTCACCAGTATTAATAAGCATAATAAACTTTAAATACCAAGCAACAATTAACAATAGGATTGCGCCAGGATGGCAGATCGGCTATGCGTCCGCCTGCAGAGCGGAAAAGGGGGATTCAACTTCCCCTCCTGGCTCCTGCGTATTTCTTTCTTCATGAAAACACTTCTGAATAAAGTTTATTTATAGTCCCCCATAGTCGACAATCAGGTCTTGATTCCAAAAAGCAAAGCAAATAGCCTTTCTTCTTTTAAAGTTTTTTGCCCATCTGGCATAAGCGCATTGTACAGCCCTTCCAGTGACGTCCTATCAGATCCAAACGCAGGAAGCGACCTGTCAAGATTTTCTATGGCCTTCTGTATCACTTCTTCCATGTCTTTCATATCTGGATTGGCTGCCTCGTATTTGCCTCTTAATCTATGAAGCTCAAGATCTGTTACCGTCCTTCCCTCCTGGCCGCTTATAAAGGTACCAAGCGCATATTCAAGATATTGTGCCATTATGCACGTGCCCTTATAGTAACTGTTTGCTTTGTTAAATTACCCTTATAGCCTATAAAACACTTTTGACATAAAATATGCATAAAACGCAACCTCTAAAAGATTTCGCTGCTATGGCTATTCATGGAAGATGTTTCATACGAGTTCGAGAGCAAATTCAATAAAAAATACAGCCTAGTCGCGAGAAGGATAATACATCTGTTATCCGAGAATTCGAGGGCATCGAATACAGATATTGCCAAGAAGATGGGCATAACTAGGCAGGCCGTTGCAAAAAGACTGAAAAGGCTAGAGAAAGAATTTGGAATAAACTACACGCTGGAGCTGAACGAGGAGGCTCTGGGATTGGCGCACCCGCACATTATAATGGTGAAGTTTGGCAAGAAGCCAAATTATGAAGAGGTGAAAAAGCTCTTTCTGGAATCTCCAATACCCCAATTCGTCGCAAGCATCAAGGGCAGCCACGACCTTATCATATATGCAAACTCCGCATCAAGAAGCGAATACGCCCATTGGGATAAGAGAATGCAGGCTCTTCTCTCAAGCTACGAAGTATCCTGGTACTCTTCGGAAATAGCGCATACACAATTAGGTTACTTTCCGCTCAGAAATGAGATAATCGACAAAACCAAGATTGACGACAGGCACAAGGAGATTATAAAGCTGCTCAATATGGACTCTCGCGCGTCGTTTCTTGAGATGGCAAAGAAGCTTCACGTGCGCTTCCATGTCATGGTATATAACTTCAAGAAGCTGCTAAAGACAGACTACATAAGGAAGTTTACAATAACAGAAAAGCCAATCAAAAATACAGTAGTGATGTACTACTTCGCAAAACTGACGCTTACCAACCTCTTTGCACGTTCAGCGGCTACGGCAAGGAAAGCGCTGATATACGATGACGAATATCCAATAGTAAGCAGATATCTCTTTTGCAGCCAGCTCATAGGCACGGGGGACTTTTTCGTTCTGGGCGTATTCGACAACAGGAAGATAGGCTATAGCCGTGGCATTCTACACTATAAAAATGCCATGGAGACACAGAAGGTAAAGATTGGCTATGGCGTTCTTGACAAGGTGCTTGTCGGGAGAATGCCGCTGAGAAGCATAGACAACAGAAGAGAGTATCGTGTGCTTGAATGGGCTCAAGAATAGCAACCAAAAACAGTCGTAATCCCTCTTAATTTTATAACCTCTAAGCAGTTACTCGACGCAGAAGGTTGCTAAATTAATAAATTATGCTCCAAAAGTCTAGTTTTTACCTAATTTAGCTGGTCATAAATATAGATATGGCGATTTTTAAACATGAGAACCACAGCAAATGCATCGATAAGCGATATTCTTTCGGCACCGGTAATGCAGACAACAGTAAACAACGTTTTTGGCAAGACGCCATACGATGTTGTTGAAAGGCCGCAAGCCTATGTGCTGTCTCTCAAGAAAGAGCCCAGCCACGAGTGCAGAAGAATAATAGTGCTGAAACCCAAGGGCTTCACCGCAAATCATATTGATGAGCTTAGCAGCCACCCAGAAGCCCGGGAAGCCACAATAGAGATAAAAGGTGCTGCTCGAACTGCAAACAGAGGCTACTTTCCAATAAAAAACTGCCTTGAATTTGTCCACTGCAACAAGGACATGGCTGAAATCAGACCCTACTACCCATATGCAAGCGCCGTAAACGCAACTAGAGAAGTTAAAACGTCAAGGGCAAAGTTTAAGGTTGTGAAGCGCAATTACTATGGCTTCTACCACAATCTGATAAACCTTACTGATGAGTGGCTAGTGCTTGTTCTGAATAAAAAATTGAACCTGACAAAACAAATAGACTATTCGCTGATTGAAAAGACTGGAAAGAAACGGAAAGATGCGCTGTATAATTTTGCTGATGCGGCAAGGAGAATGGGAGACGCTGTGTTCAAGAAAGAGCCTGATACCGTGAAGTCTGTTTACTCCATGGATCCGCTTACCAGCCTTCCCGTCCTGATAACTCTTCTAAATATAGAAGAAAAAGGCAAACATGAGCAGTGCACCGTCTATGCTCTAATATTG
>DAIDAE010000023.1 GCA_027310755.1 Candidatus Micrarchaeaceae archaeon
TACCTGTAGAAATGAGGGAAAAAATGAGGCGCAGGGGGCTCAAACCATCCACGGTAATCCGCAAGGCGTTGGCGGATAACTTAATGGAGGAAGAAGTGCAAGAAATAAAAAGAATTATAAAAAAATTGAAATTAACGCCGAACACTATCCCTATTGATGCGGTTGTAAAAGATATACGCGAAGATAGGGATACTAGATGAAATATTTGTTTGACTCCTCTGCAATCTTTTCGGCATTGCTGGATGGGGGAGCGCAGGCCATCAATAATTATACACTTGATCTCGCAAGATACGAACTTGGAAATATAATTTGGAAAGAATTCAATCTCCACAAGAGGCTAAGTAATGTGCAAAAAGATGGCCTAATTCGCTTGGTCCCTCGCATAATGAGTGATATGAAGGTATTGAATGTGGCTGGCAGAGAAAATGAAGTTTTAGGCATTGCTTCAAGATTTAAGTTATCGTTTTATGATGCTTCTTTTGTATATTGCGCTAAAGAAACTGGTTTAGGTCTGGTGACTCAGGATATTAAATTAATCAACAAAACAAAGGATTACATTGAAACCTATAAGTTAACTGAATTGATGAAATGAAAAAAGAGTACAATATAAGGAAGGAGTTGAAGAGGCTTTCGTCCATTCGCGGCAGTGGAACCGAGCTAATAACACTCTATATTCCGCCGGGGTCCCAGATTTCCGATGCGACGGCTAAGCTGCGCGACGAGCACGGCCAGGCCGCCAACATAAAGTCCAAAACCACGAGGACCAACGTCCAGGGGGCCATTGACAAGATAATGCAGTACCTGAAACTGTATAGGCAACCCCCAAAGAACGGGCTTGCGATCTTCTGCGGCAATATATCATCCGAGCAGGCGAAGCCCGATATAGAACTCTTCTCGATCGAAGCACCGCAACCGATTAATGTAAACATTTACCGATGCGATTCAAAGTTCTTTCTAGAGCCCATCGAGGCAATGATGGAGGCGAGGGATCTCTATGCAATGGTGGTGCTGGACGGCCGGGAGGCCACGGTAGGCTTCCTGAACGGAACCCACTTCCAAAAAGTGGCAAGCATACACTCATATGCGCACGCCAAGATAAGGAAGGGCGGGCAGTCTATGAACAGGTACCAGAGACTGATACAGGAGAGCATAGAGAACTATTACAAAAAGGTCGGGGACGCCATAAACGAGATGTTCAACAAGCAGGGGCAAGGAGGAAAGATGAAGGGTCTCATAATAGGAGGGCCGGGGCCGTCAAAGGAGAACTTTGCAAAGTCCGGTGTTGTCTACACACAGCTTAAGATACTTGGAGTCTTTGACACCGGATACACTGATGAAAGCGCAGGCATAAACGAGCTGCTTGAAAAGGCAAAGGAAGTCCTTGAACAGCAGGAAGCGATACAGGAAAGGAAGGTGATGGACAGGTTCCTTAGCGAGATTGCAAGAAATGGTCTTGCTGTCTCTGGTTACGAGGCGGTGAAAAAAGCCTTGGCTGCCAACAACGTTGCAAAACTACTTGTCAGCGAGGGCGCTGAACTTACCAGGGTGAATTACAAGTGCACAAACTGTGGCACGGATCTTACCCAGATAGAGCAAGGTAATACGAGGCTGGGAAAACACGAAGATGGAGGAACATGGGGGATAGTAAGTCAGGTTGACGCCGTAGAAGAGCTTCTGGACATGGCCGACGCACTCAACATAGAGGTAATCTCGATAAACGATGATAGCCAGTACGGAAAGGAGCTGCTCCTCGGATTTGGGGGTATTGCCGCGCTGCTACGGTATAAAGCGTAGACGCCCGCATGAGAATATGTTTGGCTTCCCGCTATTTTACCATCTAAACATAAAGTTTATATATGTTCATATGGCTAATATAATTATGGTAAAGACAACAATAATGCTAGAGGATGACTTATACAAAGATTTGGTAGCCGAATCTATAGAAGAATATGGAAGCACAAGGAAATTATCCCTACTTATAAACAAAAAACTTAGAATTAGCAAGGGCAAACGGCTAAAAAGGAAAATTCATATAAAACCCATAAAATTGGGTAGGCGTATATCAGAAAAACAAGTAGAAAGCGCAATTGAGGAAGGTTGGTCTGAAGCGATAAAATGGAGTGTGTGATAGATACAAATGTCCTGGTGGATTACATATTGCTAGATTCAGAATTGCACGAAAAAGCAAAAGAGGGACTAGAGAAAATTGAAAATGGATTCGTACCTGCGGTGGTTATAGAAGAACTAGTGCAGGTGCTTGGGCGCCTAGGAGTAGATAAAATGATCATAAATGAGAAAATTAGGGAAGTTTTGGCTTCGTATGAAATTATAAGCCTGGATCGGGAAAATTTTTTAGAGGCACAGAAAATTATAAACAACGAAAAAGGTGTCCAATTTAAAAGATTTAATGACAAGCTCGTGCTATCTGCAGCAAAACAAAATGGCTTGCCTTTATTTACATTTGACGGAGATTTAAAAAAAGAATGCAATATCCATGGAGTTAAACTTCTGTACGAATAAAGACCCGCCGAATAACGTATATACCATGCACAAATTATGTAAGTAGAATTGCGAGCAGGATAAAAACGGTAGGCACGAAGTATTACATATCCTCATTTCCTTTGTAGACGATACTGATAATGGAGGGCTACGCCGTAAGACCTGAAACTAGCCAAAACTCCATAAACCTCACTTACGGGGGGGCAAAGGCATTTAAGGCTTTTTTGAACAGTAATGTTGAGAGACATGCGTCAGCAGTATAGCAAAAATGCGCGAAATTCAGAGAGAGTAAACTTTTTTAGAAAAAGTTTAATCAAAAATGACCTTTTGGGAAAAGTTCCATCAAGATATGTTAAGTCCCAGAGCGCAATGGAATACCTCATGACATACGGCTGGGCGATACTCATTATTGCGGTAGTGCTCGGGGCTTTATTCCAACTTGGTGTATTCAGTGGCATCGGGACACCAAGAGCGCAGCCAGGGAATTGTCAGGTAGTGAAAGTTGGAAGTGGAATCACGCAGACGATATCCCTCGAAGGAGAATGCCAAGGGCAGCAACCGGAATATGTATTACAATCAAATGGGCAGGCGACCACAAATGTAATCTTTGATGTGGAATACCCGGCCACCGGCGTTACTGTTACTGCATGGATTAATATTCCTGCTTATTCCGGTCCAAATAACTACTGTGGTGGAGCCGGAACGGGATCCATATTCTACAATGGCGCATATGATTGGGCAAATGGGCAGTCCTGGACATTTACCATTGACAATGGATACGTAGAAATGCAAACTCCGAATATGCCAGGAGGTGGCGGCACATCCAACTTAAGAGCTCCCCTGAATTCTTGGGTTTTCGTTGCAGGGACTATAGAATATGCCACATCAAGTACATCGGAATACGTGCTCTACTTGAACTCTGCGGAATACGGCCCATTTACTGCAAATACTGCATATGCAAATACTGACGGCGTAAGCTATTTGGGAACGGGGTTCGCTTGCAATCCCAGAGGGCAATTCGAAACTTTCTACGGTTCGATTTCGAATGTCCAAGTTTACAATGTAACACTTTCTCCAAGTGAGGTAACTGCGCTCTACCAGGAGGGCATAGGCGGAGCCCCGATCCGGCCCCAGAATATAATGGGATGGTGGCCGCTCAATGGGAATGCGCAGGATTATTCGGGGAATAACAATAATGGGCAGGTAAGTGGTGGGGTAACGTATTCTAGTTCATGGACGAGCGGTTACACGCAACCTTAATTACGTAGCAGTTATCTCTGATGCAACCCCGCACTGGTTGAGGAATTGCACGTTTCCAGATATATAAAGAGCATCGGGAGTTATAACCGTGCTGTTGGTCTTGCTGTAGTTTATGAAGATGCGCGGCACGCTTTTTACCATGTCAAGGCACGCGCCGGGGGTGGAGTTTGAGTAGGCGCTGCTAGACGTTCCGAGCTGCGGGGCGTAGAGGCACGACGTGCTGTTTATCACGTAGAGGCTTATCATTGATGCACTCTTGTGCGCGGCGCCGTGCGTGGCGGTGAGCTGCTCGATGACGCCCGTGGCGCAGCCAGTGCTTGCGGCTAGTGTGGTGGAATTGTATGCGGTCACAATTATCGCCACATTGACGGCGGAATCGAAATTGCCCTCGAACACGCCTATACTGGTCTGCGATTGCGGAAGCCAGTTAAGGCCATAGACCAGTCCTCCCGCTACAGCAGCCACGATTATTATGATAAAAATAACCACCGCCAGCTTCCTGGACCCTGGCAAGGCGGTGCCTTTCTTCTGCTCCTGCGCTTTCCTGATTGCAGCCATGGAAAATCAACCCGCCCTTATGAGCTGGCCGAGCGGGCATGATGGCCCGTAGGCCGATGCGCCGTTCACATGCAGCACATCTCCATAGAACCCCATGTATGTCATGGAGCTGTTTCCGGGGTTTATCATTATGACCGGCGAACCTGTCGAGACTATCACGTCGATGCAGGAGGCGCCGCTGACATAGGGGTCCGCCGGGTCGGTGCAGCCGTTGCCGTTGAAGGAGGTGGAATACACGGTAGTATTCCTGGACGTCACCGAGAAAGTGGCTTTGACCGCGGCGGTGCACTGCTGCACCAGCGGGTTTGACGAAACGGAGCTGTTTGTAAGTATGTAAACCGTATTGCTGGAGGCCAGGCTGGAAACAAAGCCGCCGACCGGCAGGAAGGAATTTGCGCCGGACGCAAAGGCGTAGACAACGAGGGCGTCCAAGAGCGCCAGGACGAAGAGCGCGGTGAACAGGTATGTCCATGCCCTCTGCACCCTCGGAGTGAGATTGATCTTTCTCCTGGATTTCAGCCTGTTGTACGTTAGCAGGTATATTGCCACTATTATGATTATGTCGATCAGCAGCGCGAGCGCAGCGGCGTAAAGCGGGGACAATGCTATCTTTGTGGCAAGCAGTATGCTGGGCGACATCAGCATAGCGGCCACTGCGCCGCCAAGGAGCGCCTTCGTGACGCCGGCCATGCTCACGGGCTGGAGCGCGTACTTTATCTGCGAGTTCACTGATGCCGCCTGCAGGTTTATCGACGATAACTCCGACATGTTGACCTGCCCGTTGAGCTTCTGGTTCACCCCTATCTGTTCGGTTGCGAGGGCGCTGAGCCAGGGGGGCGGGCTCTGGTAGTCCAGCTCATTCAAGAGTATAAGCGCTGTGTTGTTGAGCGCAAGGTTGTAGACTGCAAGATACTGCGCGGCTGGCCCGGCGTACGCCTTCATGGCGTTGGCCTCGGCCGACCTTAATGAAAGGTTGGCATGGGTGAGATTCTGGCTCACGCCCGCGCTCTTTATGCCATTGTACACGCCGACGAGCTGGCTGAGCGCCACGCCCAATGATGCGTTCTTGAACTTCGATGCCACGAAGCTCAGGTTTGCCTCTATGGAAATGTATCCGGGCGTTGTTGCATTTATGAACTTGTTGAACGCTTCCGTCTCGGCGACTATCGCGACGGGGGTGTAGAAGGCCTGTGCATTTGTTATCGCCTTGCTTGAGATGCTCTGTATACTTGTGCTGGTGAACGGGAGCGAAAGGATGTTGTTTATCTGGGCCTGTGCCCTGTTGAGAAGGGTGTAGTTCGAATACGGGGACATGCAGAATCCTATTGAATAGCAGTACCACGGACCGGTGAATCCAACCGCAGAGGCGCAGGTCCCTGTTATCTGGCTTATAGACAGGTTTGACGGGAATGGGAATATTGGATTCTGCCCTAGCAGGGTGCTGTAGGCGTGCACCGCGTTGAGCAGGTCGTTCATCTGCTGCAGGTTGCCGGCCATGTTGCTTTGGTTTATCCCATTAGCATAGTTGAAGAACTGCACGTAACTGGTGTTCAACGAGCCGTAGTTTATCGAGAAATTGTATATGCCGCTGCTGAACGGGCTTGGAACCCCCAGGGCGCGCAGCGCCTTGTAGCACACCGGCACGGTGTCGCACGTGTCCTGAAGGCATATGTTGGAGTTCGTCGACGTGGTGCACAGGTAGTTGATGACCCCGGTTTCCTGGAGGCAGTCGTTTATTGGCCCGGCTGCCAATGATTTGTACGCCTTGACGGTGTTGGTTATGTTGTCAACCACGCTCACATTGGGCTGGTATTTTGACACCAGGTACTTCCCGAGCACCGTGGCCGCGCCATCCTGGGAAAGGACAAAGGAGAACCTGCCACCCGTGGTATTTATCACCGCCAGGTCCAGGGGGCTTCCATTTAGCTGCATTATCATGTACGAGTCCGGGCCCACGCTCTGGTTTATGAACAGCGAGTTTGCAAGAATCGGCTTCGGTATGTATAAGGAGAGGAATGCGTTGAAGGTGGTTATGTTTGGTGGGGCATATGCCGTGATTGCCTGGAAAGTGCCGTTGGATGCGTTCGCAGCGAGGCCAACATTTGCCAGCGCAAGCAGGGCAAAAACCGCAAATATCGTCGAATCTCTCATCGAATCCCGTGAAGAACAGCAATAATTATTGCATGCCAATATTTATAAAGATAATCAAACGCGGCGCTCAGCACCTCAGCAAGGGCGCAAGGTCGGTGAGCGGGGCGCGCCTGTCCTCGCGTTCCGCGTCCATGTACATCCTTTCGGAGGTGTAGCCCTTGGCGGGCGCGGCAAGGTAATTGTAGACAGCCCCGTTTACCGGATCGGCGAGCAGCATCATGCCTGACGCCTGCGCCTTGACCCACGCGTGGGTTTTTTCCGATCTGGCGCGCTCTTCCATTGGCTTGCTGCAGTGCCGATACATATCGGTGGTGTCCAAAGCAACCATGCCCCACATGAGCGCCGCCTTGATGCGCTCATCATTGAGCAGCATGCACAACAGCCCCGAAAAATGGAAACATACCCCTTCCCTCGACTTCGCTGCCCTCATCAGCGAGCCAGGCCCCTGGTCATCCTTCTTCTCTTTCACATACACCATGCTGCCGTTTATGAAGGCGGTCAGCGCAAGCAGCCTGTGATATACGTCGCCGGCGTCCGCCTCCCTAAGTGCAATCCTTGCCTCCTTGCGCAGCTTCCTGTAGTGCTTGCCCTTCCAGGGAAACCTGGTCATGGCCTCCCAGGAAGGCGTTTCCGGAGGGCTGAATAGAACCGTCTGAACCTGGATGGCCGGCGGATTGCTGAATGCTGATGGAGGCGGATATGCCTCATTTGTGCCGGGCGCACGTCCACGGGTAAACATGAAGGAACATGGTAATTGGGGTATAAATTATTTTTGCGCGAAATGGGCTTTTTGGCAAAAAACTCGATTAAAACAAGCCCACGGCTAAAGGGTCAGCAAAAACAAAAAAAAGATGACGGGGCAAAAGCCCCGCCTTTTAAAAAGAAAAAATGGCTACTTATACGGTAGCCTGTGCGTACAGCGCATTTATGAAGCTGTCTGCCGCGGATTGTGTCTGGTTTCCGTAGAACCCAGCGACCAATATCCTATTTGCACCATATGCCTGGAACACTGGAGCGCTCGATGGCGTGAATGTCACGTTGTATGCGCTCTGCAACTGTTGCGACAGTGTGTTTACGAATCCAGATCCAACCAGTATGTAGTTGGACTGTGGTGCAGCCGCCGCCTGCGAGTCAAGGACCACCAACGGTGCCGAGCTTGACAGGTTCTTCAGCAATACAGGGGTTGTTGCGCTAGCAACTGATGGAATGGCCTGTATATTGCCTATCCCTGTTATGTTGTAGCTTCCTGACGCCAGCACTGCTGTTGCGGTCACTTTGCCTATCGAGACATTGGCTATGTTAGTCGCCTGGCCCACTCCGTATGGACCGTACAGGCTGTATTTCTTGCCTGATACTGTGGCGTTTGCCACGCCCACTGCCAGTGACAGCTCGTCTACGGACTTCGCGAGTGCGAATGTGTCCATGGATGGGCTTATCGCGCTCACCTTCGAGCCACGCTCCGTCCTGAAGCCGGCATTTGCATTGATTACCGTGCCCTGCGTTGATGTGTAGGTCACGTTATTCCTTGTTCCGGCTATCGAGTAGTTCAGCTGCAAGAACGACTGTCCGCCAACCCCTGCTGTGGAGTTGTATATTGCGAAGCCGAGCTTGTCTGTCGCTGCTGTATTTGACGGTACGGCCTGCTCTGTCATGTTGTACCCGAACAGGTTATTGAGCCCGCCTGCTGTCGGCGTTCCTGTGCTCGTCTCCGTTATCGCCCACGTCTGCGTTGTCTGGCCGTTCTGCTGGTTGTAGATCACAGAACTTGAAGACAATCCCTGATACGACTGCCCGGATATCGGATAGAGGATCTGAGGCGCACCTGCGGATGCAAGTGTGGACAGTGCCACTGACGACGCTGCGTTAGCGGTGTTTACCACTATTTGGAACCCTGTTCCTGACAATGCCCTTCCGTTCGTTATCTGTATGTTTGTAACGTTGTAGAAGGTTTGTCCCAGAGTCACTCCCTGCGGGAACCCATTGAATGAGAACGACGCAGATGTAGGTGCTGCCGATGAAGCAGTCAGATACCCTGTTATTGTTCCTGTCAACGGATATGTCGAGGATACCCATAGCGCATTTGCGCCAGTGTACGTCAACACCGCATTCGAGCTTGTCGGGGTTGTCAGAGTCACAGAGTTGCCTGTGCTGCTCAACTTGTATGGAGTCAGGTCATATACCACCTGCGAGCTAGTCTGCCCTGCGTATGAAAAGGCATTGTTTATGCCGCTCGTTACGGTAAGCAGCTGTGCCGGCTCCGTCAGGTTTGACGGTATTGGCGCTCCAGCTCCCTTTGTCCCTGTGTTCTGGTATGTCTCTGTGCTCTCCGATACTGCCGCTGTGACAGAGTCAAAGTTTGCAGAGCCGAGCTGATCTCCAACGAAAGTCAGCTTGAAGTCTGCTGGCTTCTGGATGAAGTTGAAGCTCTGACCAGGTGTCAAGGTTGTCGGTGATACATTGTAGAGGATTATGCTCTGCAATGCCTTTGCCGCTGTGCCGCTTGTGGTGTTCGTCCAAAGCAGGTCAGCATACCAACCAGGGTTGTTCGTCTTGTTGAATACCTGGCCGTCCGTTACCTTGTAGACATTATTATATAGCTGCATCTTCGCCCATTTCTGGTATGCATACAATCCTGCGAATGTCTGGTTGACGTTCACAAACAGTGTTTGTCCGGTCACGTTGAACTTTGTCGTGGTTCCCGGGCTCACCTGTGATGTGTTCGTCAGCACGCCGTTTGTATACACATTGATGGACGCCTGCGATACGCCGTTGCTGTTAGGCTGGCCAAGGTCTGTAAGTTCTACCTTGAACGGGCCTGAGGTCAGGTTCTGTCCCACGTACACTGTCGTGAGCGGGGCGAGAGACGCTGCCAACCATGCATGTCCGCCATGTACTGCGGTGGTCGATGTGACCGATGTGGATGGGCCTGTCTCGTTTATTATCGTCCAGTTCTGGCCGAGCAAACGTATTGCCGTGTTTATCGAATTGGAGCCCGATCCCGTGTTCATGTTTATCGGCTTGGCGAACGTTACCTGGTATGCACCACCAGCGCTCATCAAGTTGAATGTGCCTGTCTGCTGGTTCCATACAGGGAATCCTGTAAGCCATAGTGTTTCGCTCTCTCCAGTTCCGCCGAAGTTGTTAAGCAGTGACGATAGCTGTGCGTTTGTCACCTGCATAATGTTGTCGTATCCGCCGGTCGAGAAGGACGAAAGCGTGAATCCGCCTCCGTTGCTTGAGCCAGAAGGCGTCAAGTATACAGGAACGCTACCCGCTGCCGAGTACGGCGAATTCGCAGGCGAGGCAGTCAATGATGTCGGGTTCCCCTCTGCGTACGCATACTGCGTTGAGCTGCCACTCTGCAAGCTCTTCGTGCTCTGCGGTGAGCTTAATATAATAGCTCCATTAAGCACTGATCCGATGAGTGCGCCGAACTGGAATGTTCCCGCGCTTGATCCGGCCGTGCCTGACTCATTGAGCCATACCTGCTGGTTTGCCAATGATGTGCCAGAGCCTGTTACCGTAACCTTTAGCACAGATGCGGCCTGTGTCGCGTTGACTGTAGCAGTCACCGGTACAGACGCATAAGCAAGGTTTCCTATAGCCGCAGCGATGTTTCCAGCGGACACAGCGTCGATTGGCTGAGCCGATGAACCTACCACAACTTGCACCAGCGGTTGTCCGCTAGAACTTATTATAGGTACGTTCTGGAAAGTTATCGCGCCGCCGAAGGCAACGCCAAGTCCCAATAAGGCAGCCCCTGCTGCCAGTGTCGTGATTCTCTTCGCATTTAGAGTTTTCATGTTCTCACGTAAATGTTTTTCTGAGAATAGATTGTAGAAAAGGTATTTAAACCTATATGCTACACCTATAAACCTTTTTATAAAAGATATTTTATAATACGTCTATTGCAGTATTTTCGTTCTTTAATGAACGATTGACGTATTGGTTTAAATATCCTTAAACATCCTTGAATGATCCTTAAAAGGGCGCCGTTCGCCCCTATATAATATATACAGGGAGTCTGGGCTTATATATGTTCGCATTGGAAGCCGGCATATGCCGGCCTGGCCGATTCCTAATAGGCAAGTAGGCATATGGTATGGAATAGGCATATGGTATGGAATAGGCATATGGGTTAGGGGGCCGCAAAGAGTTATTAAAAATCTTTAGGTGGAAATATCCTACTTGTAGGCCTTGTAAGCACTTGTGGGTCCTTGCACAGGCCTGTTGGATTTAGACTTGTTATTGTGAGGGAGAAATGGAAACTGCACAACCCAGCGTGGAGGTCAAGAAGCAGGGCTCATGGAAATGGAGCCTTGGAAATCCCTATATATTGGCCATAGTGGTAGCTGCGATATTGCTCCTGCTCGTTTATCTCAGGACTGGGCTGCTGCAGTACCAGGGGCTCTTCGAGCCCGACGGTTTCTTCTATTACACTGCCATAAGGCAGGTGGCGATAGCAGGGAATGTTGGGGTCAACATGCCAGTCCTGCTTTCCGGATATCCGTGGCACAACGGCTTCCACGAGGCGGCCGGCGTCATATACATGACGCTCATACCATACTTGTTTTTGAAGTATCTGGGGCTCAGCCTGATCAGCGTGATGCGATGGGTGCCCATAGCCTTCGGGATCCTGGACGCCATAGCCGCGTATTTCCTGGTGCAGCACCTCTCGAAGAGCAGGGCGATGGGCCTTGTTGCAATGTTCTTCATCGCCACATCGAGCGGCAACATAGCCAGGACGGCAGGAGGGGTCTACAGGGGCGACACCTTCATATCGTTCTTCGTGATGCTTGCGCTTATACTGATGCTCAAGGTGATGGATGAGAGCAATTCCAGGAAGAAATACGCGTATCTGGCCCTGACCGCGATCGTGGTGGGCATGGGGAACGCGATATGGAACGGCGGGGTCATAGTACCGGCGGTCTACCTTACCGCGCTAATTGCAATCGCCGCGTACGGGTTCGTTGTTGCGGACCGGAAGGCGCTGGGGGACTGCCTCATGCTCTGGGGAGCCATGCTTGTCGCATACCTGATCAGCAACGGTTTCATGGCGCTTTCGCTTGCAAACCCGAACGTGCTGACCAGCACGAATTTCCTGGTGCTTTACATACCGGCAGTGCTTGGCACCGTCGCCGCCTATTATATAATAGGCAAAAAATCCTCGGCTGCATTTACTCCAATCGCAGGCACCCTGAAAAAAAGGGTACTGTTCCTGGTGGTGGCCGTAGCGGTTTTGGGCATATTGGTTTATGCGGTGGCCGGCTCCTACATATCCAACCTGTTCACCAACGGCGGATCCATCTATAATTACGGAGGGGGGGAGAGCAGCAACGTGGCTGCCACCACGCAGGAGCTGCAGCCACCTACCCTCGCGTTCCTGTGGGCCAGCTTCGGGCTGCAGCTGTACCTGGCGCCTCTTGCTGTCATACTCTTCGTGCTTTTCGCGCACGTGCACGGCAACAGGCACCGCATAAGCAAGGGCAGGCTTTCGCTCAACATGGGGTACGGGTTCGTGGCGCTTTTCGTTTACCTGTTCATGACGGGGTACCTGCAGAACGGCGCGATAAGGTACAACTCCATGCTAGCAGAGCCGCTGGCCATTTTCTCCGCGTATGCGATTTACCTTGTATATACTCTGCTGAAGGATTACAGCATCGTGTTCAGGGGAGCAGAACTCAAGTTCGGGTACATATGGATAGGCGTATTCTTCGCTCTGGCCGTCTTCCAGGCGAGCCTGACGCAGGCGCAGTCGTTCTCCAGCACCCAGGCTGACGGCGTCAACCCGTATTTCCTCAGCGCCATGACGTGGCTTAGCCAGAACACGCCGAAGAACGCCACCGTGGACGACCTCTGGCCGGACGGGTCGCTCGTGGAAGGGTGGGGGAACAGGACCTCCTTCCAGGACAGCGTCGGGGGCGAGAACGGCACCAGAATACTGCAGTTCGGCAAATTCATCTTCAACAGCAGCACGGATTTGCACTACCTGGTAGACCAGGCTTACAAGCCCCAGTACCTGCTTGTCAGGAACTTCTGGTTTAACGAGCTCGGCGGCATAGCGATCGAGGCGAACCTCACGGGGAACCTTTCCGAATACGGCTATAACGTATTCACAGGATTCAACGCTGGCGGGAACGCCACCCACCAGGTGTACCAGTTCACAAGCAGCACATACACGGCAGAGGTGGATGTGACCCCGGGGACCAGCGCCATGGGCAACGTGACTGGATTCATAGCCCCGACAGGGCAGAACTCATTCGTCCCGCTCGCACACATAGAGTTCATGAATACGACTAGCGGAAGCTACACGATGGTAAACTCGAGCGCGAACAGGAGCGCGAACCTGACCATGCTGATAGCTCTCTCGGGAAGGAACATCAGCTCGGCTGCCATAGTGGGGCCAAAGCTGGCCCAGAGCAACTTCTTCAGGTTCATAATGCAATGCGGTTACACGGAGTGCGCATTCGGCAACGCAAGCGTGAGCGCACAGGTGGTCTACATGAACCCCGATTCCAAGATAATAAAGCTTACATACCATTGATCAGGCCGGGGCAGGATGGAATAATATTTATGCACTTTTTGGTTCTATCCATAGGGACGCATTTACAGATTTATCGCCGGAACAAATTTTCTGATCGTTTTCACAGCCACATCCTACACCGCACAGTGAAATTATAGGGCAGGGTAGTATTATCTAGCTTAACTTTATTGGCTTGATGAAGGCAGAGCATTAATGTTTAGCTTATTTTCTTGCTTAGTGAAAACAGAGCAGTAATATCTAGCTTAATTTCCTAGCTTAATGTTTTTGATTAAACTT
>DAIDAE010000024.1 GCA_027310755.1 Candidatus Micrarchaeaceae archaeon
GAATTATTATAAAGCTTCTTTTAAATACATTAATGAAAGAGGGTGTAGCGTGGCTGACGAGGATCATAAGAGCGTGGGGGGGAACGTAAAACCGGTCAACTACAGTCTCGTCGTTGATACAAACCTGAAGACATTCAGGTTCAGGGGCAAGCTGGTTATAAAGGTAAAGGTAAGGGAGAGTGCAAACGAGATAGCGCTGTACGCGAAGGAGCTTGAGATAAAAGGGGTTACGGTCAGGACAAAGCAGGGGGAGCAGAAAGCGACATGGAAGCACGACCCCGTGCACAACATACTGACCATAAAATTCAAGGAGGGCGTGTCCGGGGACGCGGAGCTACTTTTCGATTATATAGGCGTAAACAACGACAGGCTTTACGGCTTCTACAGGAGCAGCTATGAATTCAAGGGCAAGAAGGGCTATATGCTCACTACGCACCTGGAGGCGCCCAACGCCAGGGCTCTGCTGCCGTGCTTCGACGAGCCGGAGTTCAAGGCGACGTTCGACGTCACCGTCATATTGGACAAGGAGCTGGACGCGATATCAAACATGCCGGTAAAGTCCATTAAGAAGATGGAGAAGGGCAGGAAGGCGGTCGCTTTCCAGACAACTCCGATAATGTCCACGTACCTGCTGTATATAGGCGTGGGCAGGTTCGAGTACCTAAACGGCAAGGCCGGGCACATAAACGTAAGGATAGTAACCGTGCCGGGCAAAAAGGCCCTAGCATCGCTGCCCATGGAGTACGCCAAGAGCGTGGTGCAGGACTACGAGAAATATTTCGGCATAAAGTACCCGCTGCCCAAGCTGGACTTCATCGCCGTGCCCGACTTCTCCGCAGGAGCGATGGAGAACTGGGGCGCGATAACGTTCAGGGAGGCGGATCTCCTGGGGGACGCCAAGGAGACGCCCGTAGCGGCCAGGGAGAGGATAGCGGAGGTCATAGCGCACGAGCTCGCCCACCAGTGGTTCGGCGACCTTGTCACCATGAGGTGGTGGGACGACATGTGGCTGAATGAGAGCTTCGCCACATACATGGAGAACAAGTCGCTAAACAGGCTCTATCCTGAGTGGAAGGAGATGGAGAAGTATTACAACGACACCATAAGCGGCGCGTTCGCGGCGGACTCGTTGAGGAACACCCATCCCATTAGGGTGAAGGTGGACACCGTCGAGGAGATAGAGGAGCTGTTCGACGCGATAGGGTACAACAAGGGCGGCAGCGTCCTTTTCATGCTCGAGAATTACGTCGGCAGCGAACCGTTCAGGAAAGGGCTGCACAATTATCTTAAGGCGCATTCATATTCCAATGCAACCAGCACCGACCTGTGGGACGCGATACAGATGGAGACCAGGAGGTCGGGCAAGAACCCGAAGGTCACCGAGATAATGCAGGACTGGATAACAAGGGCCGGATACCCTATAATCAACGTGACAAAGGACGTGGGCGACGCCGGCTTCACCATAGAGCAGGAGAAGTTCACAATATCGGGCACCGAGAAGGGGGAGAGGTGGAAGATACCGGTGAGCTACCTCACCAGCGAAGGGGAGGGCAAGATTCTCCTAGATGCGCAATCCGCCAGGATACATACAAAGAGCGAATGGATAAAGCTCAATTACAGGCAGACAGGATTCTACAGGGTGAGGTACGACAGCTACAACCTCGCCAGGCTGGGCAAACTCTACAGGGCCAAGCAGCTCGGGGATGTGGATGCCTGGGGCATGGAGGCCGACCTCTTCGCGCTGGCCAGGAGCGGGATGGTCAAGGCGAGGGACTACATAACCTTCATAAGCAGGTACTGCATGGACTCAGGATATCCGCTTAACATGAACATATCCGGGCACATAAACTGGATAGTGATGAAGTCCTACAACGAGCCCTTCGGGGAGGACATAAGAAAGTTCAGCATAAGGTACCACAAGCACCTCCTGGAATCGGTGGGGCCTCACCCTAGGGAAAACGAGAGCACCATAAACAAGAAGCTCAGGGCATCCGCGATAGCATCGCTATCCTTTGCCGGCGAGAAGGAGGTGCGCTGGAAGCTTGAGGGCATATTTGAGAGATTTGTGAACAAGAACGAGAAGATCGATCCCGACCTGCGCGACCCCATCTTCACCAACGCGGCGATGTTCTACGGCGACCAGAAGAAGTTCGACGCGTTCGTCAACCTCTACCTGAAGGACCCGCTCCCGGATGTGAGGATAGATGCGATCACCTCACTGCCGATGTTCAAGGACCCGGTTTTTGTCAGGAAGGCGCTGGACCTCGCATTCACAAGCAAGGTGCGCCTCCAGGATTCGATAATACTGCTGGGGAGCGCCAGGGGCAACCCATGCATAGGCAATCTTTACTGGGAGTGGATGAGGGAGCACTGGAAGCAGATATCCGATCTTTACGGCGACCCCTCGTCGCACATGCTGAAAAGCGCCGTTGCCTTCGCCGGATCGATCTCTGACAGGAAGGCGAGGGATGAGTTCAAGGCGTTCTTTTCCAGGAAGGAGAACATGAGGAGCGACATAAACAGGGAGGCGCTCAAGGCACTGGAGGCGATGGACGCCAACATAAGGTTCATGGAGGTGAACAGGGGCGCCGTCCTGGGCGCGCTGCCAGAGCCGGAGGAGCCTGAATAAAGCAGGGCTACTTCCAGCCGCGGGCCTTTGCATACTCCCTTACTTTCCTGAGCACGCGTTTCTGCCCAGCCTTCCTAACCTTCCCTATCGCATCATCGATCCCGACAAACCTGCAGCTCACGTGCTCGTGCGACATCCTTATGCCGTCCGCCTGCCTTGAGGTGAGCAGCGCGAGGAAATACGTGACGCTCTTGCCAATGCGGGTCATCCTGCCCGTCTTCCAGAGCACGTCTTCGTAATAATATTTTGCAACCTCCCTGAACCCTTTCTCTATGGCGGGGCGCACCCCGGTCTCCTCCTCGGCCTCGCGGAGCGCGGCGGCAACCTCATCCTCGCCCTTCTCCAGCGCCCCCTTCGCCCCTATGTCAATAATCTTGTCATTTCCGCTCCTTCCGTACCTACTGTTGTCCTGCACCATGAGCAGCACGTGCACCGCGCCATTCCTTATGGTGCACATTATGACCCCGGCAGACCGCTGCGAAGCCGTATCCATGATATGAAATCCAAGTGCAGATTTATATCCCTTGCCAAACAAGTGTTGCGATGGTCGCGGAGAAAGATTTCGTTGATATTGTCGGCGATCTCAGGGAGATTGTCCTCAACAACACCGACTTTCCGGATGGGAAAAGCCTCGGGGACAAATTAAAGTTGAGGGAGGCGATAACGAGATTCAGGTTGCGCAACAACCCGGGGCGAAACAGGAAGATAACGATTAGGACGGCAAAGGATTTCATCGAGAAACACAGGGTTTTTGACATAATAATGGAGGATCTGCACGCGATAGGCGGCACTGGCGCGAAGCTGATAATTCTCGAGGGTCCGGACGCGACTGGAAAGACCGCGCTTTCCAAGAAAATAGGAGAGATGACCAACGGGGTTGGCGTGGAGCACCACTCCGCCATACTGTTCAAAATGATGTTCGGTCTTCCCAAGGAATGCAAGACCGCCGTTGTCGACTACAACAAAAACCCCTATGTAGGGTTCCTGTTTTACATGGTGGACAACCTCCTGGGGCTGCGCAGGGCCGTCGGGCATGCAAGGGCAGGGGTCGGGACCATAGTACTGGACAGCTCCTTCTTCAGGACATTTGCCTCCAGGCTGGCGAACCCGACCAGGAAGGGCAGGTTGAAGATGGACCTGAGCCTGCTTCGCCTTGTCAGGAGGGATTACATCGGGCGCTACGCAGATGCATTGGAAGGCGCCGGCGGATCAGTACTAATCGTATTCATGTATGCCAGCGAAAAGGCCAGGCTGGAGCAGGCGGAGGGAAGGGGAAACCCGGACGACTACGACACCAACAGCGCCTACTCCGGGATGGTGGCAAGGTTCATGGGGGAGGAGGAGAGAGCGGTCAAAAAGAGGAACACAAGCTCGATTTCGATGATGATGCTGGCGGAGGGAGAGAGGCGCTCCGACGCATCGGGGAAGGCCGACTTCTGCATGACCAGGACCGGGGATTACCAGGCGGATTTGAGGAAAAAGGCGCGGTACATAATTGGCAATGTTTGATTGGCGGCAAACCGCAGGCAAGCTTTAAATATCTAATACGCTGCGTATCCTATGGGTGTGTGGATGTTGGGGAACAACGGACGCCTTGCCCCGGGTCGGGCAAGGATAGAGGGTAGCGAAATAGTGATAGACGTCAGGGTTGACGCGGAGGCCGACAGGGTCGGCTACAGGATAAGCGGAAAAACCGGCGCATCCCAGAATGGCGCCGACTTCGGCCAGTTCAGGGAGCTCATCATGCACGGCGATGAGGTGAAGTGCGCCTCCGCATCGATTTTCTCGCAGGCGCGCTCGTTCAGGCTGGACGAAACGACGGTGGAGGTGATAAACCGCGCGATATTCACGGAGGAATACGTGGTGGCGTACGACCTGCTGCTCACATTCATAGAATCGAGGGTGTCGAACGAGCTCGCAGCCGCGCAAAGGCTGAGCAGGAAGTACGAGCTTGAGACGAGCCTCAACGCGCTGGGAGGAATAAGGGAGTGCCTGAAGAACAGCATAGTCACGAAGGACCCATCAGTAACCGTGAGAAACTGGGCGGAGATGCTGAGCGCGGAGGGCTGATGTGCTACTTTTTCGCCAGATGGAGCGCATCATCGAGTTTCGATACTACCTCGATATTATCGGGAAGAGTATTCACTATGTAAGCCAATTCCGATTTCCATTCCATCTTGTTGCGTGCAGCATCCAGTTTTTTCGCCAGCACATTTTCATTAAACGTTCCGCCGCGCTTTCTCATCTTCTCTCCGACCAGTTTATTATCATATTTCAGTTTTCTTAATACGAGCAGGTAATAGATGTCATAGATGTCGCGCATCTTCTCCCTTGTGGTCACAGCCGCGATCTTTTCTGCCAGTATCTCCCGTATGTCCATCACTCGAAGCGAAAAGGTGGCGATGTCAGGATATTGCGGGTATAGATATTTCAGTTCTGGCTTCAAGATAAGATCGTTCCTCAGGCTAAAATCTATTTTTATGTTCTGCAGCTGCTCGGTCCTTTCGTTTAATGGTCCTGCAACTCTTATGGTATAGTTAACACCGTCAATAATGTTCATGGTTTTGTGGGTTCGGCGCTCTTTGCCTACTATTTTGTATTGGCTGCCAAGTTTATCCAGCGAGGATTCCATTTTCCGGTCAAGGAGCTCAGGGCCATCGGCACTGCCATTTCCGGTGACGTACGAAAAATCAATGTCTTCGGAGAATCTGTTTAAATTGTAAAAATATTTGAGCGCTGTTCCTCCTTTGAAGACTAGCTCATTGGTGAAAACCGAGAAGATTTCATGCAGTAGCAATATAAGGAGATAATCTTTCTCCAACTGCCTCACATCCCTGAATTCTCTTGCAAAGCCCAACAGTCCAGTTTCGTCTATCATGCAAACGCCCTTACCTGCCTTTCCGATCCTACCACACCAGCTTTAAGCAAGGCCGATATCTTCCGTACAACAGTTTTCGAATCCATCTCCAGTGCATAATGCATAAGCAGGTCCGTATTGAGGACGTTGCTATGCATGGCTTCAGAAAAAGCCTCCTCGACATACGAAAAGGGCGGAGAACCCATATAGACGGAATCCACTATTGCCTTCTCCACAGTTGCGATGTACGCATTGCCCTTCTTGCCGTAGCCGAAGAACCTTCTTTTGTCAAACTTTATGAACTCTATAGTGTAGTCTCCGAATGCTACTGGCCTATGGCGCTTCACAGAGACCACGCTGTACCTGACAACGGACTGCTCGGTTATCGAATAGTACTGCAATGCGGCAAACATGCTCACATAGCACGGGAATACTATCTGGGAGGCTATCTCGTATATGTCTGGGGCCGTGGGTCCCTTCAGGTAATACTTGCCCCTCTCTATCCTTCCAACCTTCCTGTTGTTGGATAGCAGCTTCGACACATAGCTTTTCGGTTTGCCCATTATCCTTGCAGCATCGTTTATCCCAAAGACCGTTCTGTTGTGCGATGCGAGCTCGTCAAGAACATCCTGCATTTTTGTATAAGCCATACATACCAATAATGATTGTGAAGCAACATTTATATACTTTATGTTACAGTATAACCAGATTTATGGTAATAATGTATCACAAGATAAATTATTTATGGATATATTGTAGCATGAAAATGGTGAACCACCCATTTGCTTTTTGACATATGATAATGTTCAAATCAATAACTATCCATGGTTATATAGCAATGCATTGGAGCGGCATATTTGCAAAAGAGCCATCAGTAACCGTGAGAAACTGGGCGGAGATTCTGAGCGCGGAGGGCTGATAAGCCATAATTAATAAAAACACCAATACTCCTATCTAAAACTGAGCAGATATGGCTAGTTTAAAAGGAAAATTACTGGTAACTGGAGGCGCTGGCTTCATAGGCAGGAGCGTGGTGAAGAAGGCGCTTGAGCTCGGTTACGAAGTGCGAAGTTTTGACTTTAATGAGTGTCAGGTAAAGGGGTCGGAATCGATAAAGGGAGACATAAGGGATAAAACTGCGGTATTGAATGCGGCCAAAGGCGTTGATTACATTATTCATCTTGCGGCCGTGACCTCACCGCTGGAGTTCGAGAAGGATATGGAGGGATGCTGCAATACGAATATAGGAGGCACACTTAACGTTTTCGAAATCGCTGGGCAAAACAGGTGCAAGAGGGTGCTCTACGCCTCCAGCGCAGCCGTATACATAGACCAGTTCTCAGAAACTACCATAATACCGCATTTCAGGCTCAGGAACTATTATGCAAAGACAAAGCTCATGGATGAGATGCTTGCGCATTCGTACAGGGATGCGTATGGCTTGGATGTGATAGGACTGAGGTTCTTCAACGTATACGGGCCAGGGGAGAATGAGAAGGGCAACTATGCGAGCTTAATAACCCAGTTCATATCCGCAAAACAAAAAGGGGAGAGACCTATCGTCTATGGTGATGGCAGCCAGGCCAGGGATCACATACACGTAAACGATGCAGCAAACATAACGATGATGCTCCTTGAGAAAGGTAAGGAAGAGGTATACAATGTAGGCACCGGGGTACCTCTCAAATACAGCGACATAGCAAAGATGCTTGTGGATGAGTCAAGGATAGAATATGTCAAGAATCCGTTGCATAGCTACCAGATGCTCACGAAAGCCGATACTACAAGGATGCTCAAAACTATAGGGGCATACAAATTCATAGACGCCAGGGAAGCAATAAAGGAGATGGAACAGAGTTATATCTTAGGCAAGTGACCTCACTGCAGCTTCTTCAGCAGCGCATCGATCTCCTGCCTGAGTTTCGGCAGGTCCTTTTTTATGATATCCCAGATGGTCTCAAGTTCCGTCCCAAAATACTGGTGAATCAGAACGTCCCTGAGCCCGGCCATCTCTTCCCATTCAGTCTCGGGAGATATTGACCTTATCTCCCTAGGTATTCCCTTGGCGGCCTCTCCTATCACCATCAGGTTTTTCATGACCGCATCCTCGCGCATGCGTTCCTTGGAAAATTCCCCGAATGAGATATCTTTTGTGTACTTGTCTATTATTGCAATGGCCCCGATAATGTCGTTGAGGTAAATCTTGTAGTTCCTAGGCATAGATAACGCTCTCCATAATCTCTTTCTTCAATTCCGGCCTCACCGCGCCCTTCATTACCAGGTCGACTTTCTTTCTGAAAATCCTTTCAAGGAAGAGTTTCAGCTTCATGTAGTTGCTGAAGCTTTTCCTGCCTTCAGTGAAATCCGCGATTATGTCTATGTCGCTGTCCGCAGCCTGCTCGTTTCTTGCATACGAGCCGAAGAGGCCTATTTCCTCTACCCCGAATTCCTTGATCCTGCCGTTGTTTGCCCTGAGCGTTTTCAGGATGCTCTCCCGGGTCAGGATGGCTGCCTCATGGCCTGCGGCTCTCCCCCCGGATCTGCGATCTTCCTGGAGAAGCTGTTTAACCGCTATCCTAATGAAATCAGACTTGGTGACATACCTGCCTTCGGAGACATGGTTCTCTATCTCCTCTATATCACCAGGAGGTAGTATAACCAGTAGCTTCTTAGGTTTCTGTCCTTTCATATATATCTATTAGATATATGAAAGATATGCTATAAAAGGCTTCGCATCAACCAAGCAATGGCCCCCTGTCTAGGTCGGTCACTCCCTTACGAATATCATCGTATAGGAAAGGAGGCCTTGCAGTATGCGGCCGAAGAGGGGTATGCTACCCGTTACGTCTCCTATCATGTTAAGTTTCTGCCTGTCCACAGCGCCCAGCAGCGATATTATTATGGGGTAAATGACCAGCTGCTCGACCGCCCCGGCCATCAGCAGCACTATGTTGTTGGACAGCAGCAGCGCCAGAGGCAGCAGGAAGAGCGCGCTGATTATCGCAGAGAGGACAACCCTCCACAATCCATACAGGTCAAGCCTGAAGTGGAATTTCTTCTGCACCCTGTTTATATACAGGATGCTGAGCACAGTGGGAGTTACGATAAACATCAGTACAGTAAGCCCCAGGCCGGAGAACGGCTCTACGAATACGTAAAGCAAAGCAAGCTGGATTACGTACGCTATCAGATTATACTTAAACACCTTCCTGACCTCACCCGAGCCTACCAGGAGGTTGTAAGTATAGGTATAAACGGCCAGTATCAGCGTGCCCATCGCCATAAGCGCAAGATACAGGGGGGTAAGCGCATACTCCCCGCTAAATACGGTATAGGAGAACTGCTGCGAAAGCGCTACAATGTAGAAAACCACCGGCGCGGCGAAGATGAAGACGAAATAGATGGAGTAGTTGTAGTACTTGCCTATCTGCCTGTGCAGCCTCCTGTTTGAAAGCGCGGCAGAGAAGAAAGGCAGCAGGGTTATGCCCACGGATCCAAGAAGGACATCGAAGATCCCTATGGCCTTATACGCTGCGCCAAAGTTTCCAACCACCACGGTTGCGGTGATGAGCTGCAGCGCTATCAAGGAGAAGTTCGGCACTATGGACGATACCATGTTTGTCAAGCCCAACGGTAGGGAAAAAGACAGTATCCTTTTCCAATTCTGCATATGGGAGCGCACGCCGGCGTTTCTCCCGCCAATCCCTGTTATCCCGATTATCTTCACAAGCGCATATGCCGCCCCGAAAAGGTATGCTATGTCCAGCCCTACTATCGGGCCTATCGGCCCAAGGCCGTACAGCACCAGCGCCACGCTGGCAAAGGATTGCAACAGCGTGTATATCACCACTGTCCTTATGAGCTTGTCACCCCTGCCGAGCGCTATCAGCGTGGAGTATGACGCGGAGTAAAGTATGCCCAGTATTATGCTGAACGAGACCAGCTCAAGGGCAAGGGTGTCGGAAGCCGCATGCAGCACGTTCTGTGCCACGAACCCGCTGAGGGAGAACGCCAGCACGGTGAAGAATGCGCTCTCCAGGAGCATTATTGCGTAGCCGGTCTTGAGCAGGGACCTGGCCTTCTCGGGCCGCTTTTTCTCCATGAACTGGGGGATGGATCTCATGAACATCGTTGAGACGCCAAGATCCCCGAAGGCGCCAAAGAAGCCCGCAACAGCTATGGCGATCGTGTAGACTCCGTAGGAACCCGGCCCAAGGTACCTTGTAATGAATATGAAGGTAAGGCCCATTATAAGGAATGTTGTCGCCCGCGTTATCATCACGGAAGCGGCTACGCCGGCCGCGCGCCTGCCCAGCCTGCTTGTTACGCTTTCGATTCCTGCTGACGGATAAACTGTGTCCATGATATTCTACACTATTTCCAAAGTTCTGATTAAATAGGTTTGTCTTGGATGCCTAAAGAGCGAGGTCGGGATAAATCCCACTAAGCTTTGGGGGATAACGGAGAGCTCCAAGAATGGCATAGCAGTGAAGGATCCCGGTGATCGTTAAGGACCGGGCGGAGGCGGAACGAATAACTGATTTTTTGTATCAGGCAGGGAACCAATCCTATGGTATCACGATCTATTTACAGGCACAGCAGGGATCCCGGTTAAAACATATCCCTCCTGAGTTTCGCCATCATCCCTGTCTTCTTGTCCCAGAACACCACACCCTCAACGTAATTCAGCCCGTTGAACTTGCTTTTTGCAACGGACAGCCAGTTCCTCCACTTCGCCGCATCGGCCTCTGGCGGATATTTGTCGATGCTGAACTCGTACCTTGGCAGATGCCCGGTACCATAAAGCTTGAACTCCATGAATCTATAGCCGTCGAGCCCGTATGGATTCCCATTTACATGGATGCCTACGGTCTCCCCTGCATGGAAGCTGCCTGGCACGGTCTTGTACCTTGCTATATGGTCTGCAGCTGCAGCCAATATGAAGGCGTAGTTACCCTCATGCACTCCAAGTCTCCTGTACACTTTGCTTTTGCTGTCCCTCTGGAATATGTCTATCCTGCCGTCTTCATGCAACGCGAATGCGCTGTTGGTGCCATTGAGTTTTTCTGTCACTACAACGTCTTTGTTGCCAAAGCACCACTCGTAGCCCTCCGTGACCCTGTTGACAACCTTGTACTCTCCGTTCCCATTGAACTCCCTTACAAATGGGCTCTCTATCTTGTCGAACTTCGCCCAGACAGCGTCTTTTCCGGTTTCTACATGCAACGCCATAGTTATTCCCTAATCAACATAAAGTATGATTCGCTTTGCCGTATCATTCATCCTGCTGTTTCTCTTGAAGAAGCCATTTCCATGCAGGTATACTATGTATTCCGTCAAACTCCGCCTCTTGATCGTAGGTTATCAGGATCGGCGCATTGCCGAATTTCTTCTGCGCCTCCATCAAGCCGTTAATCTCCCTCTTTCTATTCTCCTCGTTTATCGTATGGCAAACCTGTATTGAATTCCCTTTTGTTATGAAGTCGCATTCAAATCCATTTGTATAATAGTTTGGTTGGATTTTCTTTCTCCGGATGAGCTCTACTGCAATGATATTCTCCAGTAGCCTTCCTGCATTCTTCTCTGTGTTATAGTAGTTTATGAAGCCATGGTCGAAAAGATACTCTTTCTTTAAGTAAGCTGACTCCTTTTTGAATGATTTCTGCTTTGCTTTCAGGAAGAAGCAGAAATATACGTCTTCTACGATTTTCGAATACTTTTGAACCGTGGAGGTGCTGGACTTGTAAGATGAGCTTTTTGCGAAGTTGTTGAACTTGTTGATCGAGTAATTACCGCCGTACTGCCTTGCAAGAAACTGCATGAATAGGCGCATCAGGTCTGTGTTGGTTATCCCGTACCTTTCTATTATGTCCTGGAATAGCATCGTTTTGAAGTATTGGTCAACAAATTCCAGCTTGTTTTCCAATACTATCTCAGGGAAGCCGCTCAATGCGGCGTACTCATCAAACGCCTTTTTCACCTTTGTCTTGGTAGGGCCGAATTCCCAGCCCTTTTCCAATGCAATCCCTTTCAGGCTAACGAACTCCTTGAATGAAAACGGCAGGACCTGGATTGGATAGTCCCTGCCCCTCAATGCTGTAGCTATTTCCCTGCTAAGCAGCTTCGAATTCGACCCGGAGATGTAGACCCTATAATTTTCATCATTTAATCGCCTTACAAACCGTTCCCAGCCGGTTATATTCTGTATCTCATCGAGGAATAGGATCGGTTTGCCTTCCCCGTACAGCTCGCCATAAGCTGTTAGTATCAGATTCAGCTGATTGGCCTTAAGTTCTGCAAGTCTTTCGTTCTCGAAGTTCAAGTAGATGATATCTTTCAATTGATGATCCGCATCAAGAAGTCCCTCCATTAGCTGGTATAAGACAAATGTCTTCCCCGCCCGCCTTGGCCCGATTACAACTATGACTTTGTTGATTTTTTCGAATTCGCTGAATCTTATATCTCTATGTATAATCTTTGGCAACTGTGAGGAATGGAAACGCATCAGCATCTCCTTTATGGTGTTCTTCAATTCGAAATCGTCCATGCTTATCAAATTAGTTAAGCCGGTATATATATTTAAATCTTTCTTTAAAACGAAAGATATTCTAGTAAATATTTCGTTTGAAAGAACAAATATCGATATGACGGCGAAAAGGCGGACATAAGAAGGCTGCTCGGGACCATAGGGGCGGGTTCATAGACGCGGGGGAGGCCGTGGGAAAACCTGTGCAGGACTACGCCCCTGATAGCGTTGGATGGCCCTGCTACATGGATGAGCATATCTTAAAATTACAACAAAGACAGGGTAAATTGTTTTGCATATCCAATATAGATGAGTATGCCGTGCGCCAATAAGTCCCTACCGATTAAACTAGATATATTTTGCCCGGCCAACGGCGCAGCAGTAAAAACTCCATCATACGTAATGTTCTGTGCGGGTATAATCATTCGCATATAGTAGGTATAACATAGATGGTCTTTGCTGGAAGGCGTTGCAATCTTAATAGAGCCCATAGGCTGAAGCCCCAGTTTCTTTGGAATATCCTCTTGCACAACACAGTTAGAAGCGCCGGTGTCGATTTGCGCTTTAATAACAACGGGGGCCGGAATTGGTTTTCCCTCTGCTTTTAATTTGGCTTCCAGTTCTTTAGATATCAGGAAATGTACGTCCAGAACTGGCCCGTCGCTTTGTAAATTGGGAGAGTTTACCGTTATTGAGGGCATTCAACCTACCTTGATTAGATTGGACGTATAATTTTGTTTTTGCTCTATCTCCTCGATTTTCTTTACTAAAAATGGCACATTGCCAAACCTTTCAATACCTGCTTTAATTGCATCCTTCTCAGACTCAAAAGTATCTATGATAGTACTGCCTTTTATTAAAACATATTTGCCGGAAGCTTTTTTGACTAACTCCTGCTTGTTTTCTTCATACATCTTAAGCTCTTCGGTCAACGGTGCAGATCCCATAATATCATCATCTTTACCGTTCAAATTTACGGCATTTAAGGTATATAATCCTTTACCCGCCTTGAAGTACGGGGACATAGCAAGGATGATTGTTGATGAATCAGGATAGAATATGTCAAGAATCCGTTGCATAGCTATCAGATGCTCACGAAAGCCGATACTACAAGGATGCTCAAAAC
>DAIDAE010000025.1 GCA_027310755.1 Candidatus Micrarchaeaceae archaeon
CTATACAGTAGTCTACGGGCAGGTCTATGGATACAGATGATTATAGGTCTTTGATAAAGGGAATCAATCCATCAAAAAGACTGGGGCAGAATTTTCTGGTCAACAAGAGCGTAGCAAAGACGGAGGCGAATTTTGGGATCGGCCGCAATGTGATTGAGATGGGCCCTGGCCTTGGAATACTCACGAGGGAGCTCTGCAAAGTTGCGAAGCGTGTGGTGGCGGTGGAAAAGGACCCTAAACTCTTTGAAATGCTGAACGAGCAGGTAAGGAGCAAAAAATTGGATTTAATAAACCTAGATTTCTTCAGGATGAAGGGCAACAAGCTGGACGCCGACATAATGATCTCCAATATTCCATATAACCTGTCAAGCAGGGTGCTTGGCTGGCTTGGAGAAAAGCAGATGCCCGGCGTTCTCTGCCTCCAGAAGGAGTTTGTCGCCCATATGCTTGCGAAGCAAAATGAAGCCAACTATTCCAGGCTTAGCGTATTCGCAGCCCTCCAGTTCAGTATGACCTACATAATGGATGTTCCAGCCAGCGACTTTTATCCTATGCCCCGCGTAAATTCCTCACTTGTTTATCTAAGGCCGAAGAAGCTGAAGATAAGCAAAAAGGCTTACGAAATACTTGCGCTTATCATGATGCACAAGAAAAAGAAGATCCGCAACGCCCTTGCTGATTCGTCAAAGACGCTCGGGATGGACAGGCACATCGTAGCTGAAATAGCTGGGAGCATAAAATACCGGGATTCACGCCCATTCCAGCTGAGCCCCGAGGAACTGCTGGAAACTTCAAGCGAAATATTGAAGGTCATCAATGGCCGAACGAATACATTGGCTCCTGGATCTCCTTCATCACGGCAGCATTCTTCAGGTTTTTCCTGAATTTCTCCTCGGCTCGTTCCGAACCTTCCTTGCCGAGCAGTGCCTTGTAATGCATGGGCACCGCCTTCTGTGCATTTATTACCTTTGCCGCTTCTATGGCCTCATCAACCGTCATTACATAGTGCCCACCGATTGGCAAAAGTGACGCCCCGATATTCCCCAGGCCTTTCATTTCATCTATGAAATCGGTATCTCCAGCATGGTATATCCTGTAACCATTCACATCAACGATCCATCCTATCCATCCGTTCTCCTTCGGGTGGAAATTTCTTCTTTCCTCCCTATAGTTGTAAGCCGGTACCGTTCCTATCCCAATCCCCCTGAACTCGTCCGTGAATCCGGGCTTTATCACCCTGAAATTCTTGAAATCTCCCTCATTGAAGCATCCGCCCGGGCATATTATCTCCGTTTCTGCGCTCTTCATCACTTTTTTTACGTCGTCCTTGTTACAGTGGTCATAATGGGCATGAGTTATCAAGATAAGATCGGCCTTCTCCTTCACGGTAGGTCCTATATTGAACGGATCGATGAATATCGTTGCACCTTCAGCCTTGATATAAAAGCTCGCATGCCCGATCCAGAATAAAGTCTTTTCAAAGTCAACCGTATTACCACCAATTTAGGCTTTGCAGTTGCTTTTTATAACCTTTTTGCTATCTCGTTGCCTATCTCCACTCCGGTTGAAACCTCCGGCATTATCATTCTGAAGGCTCCGGCGTTCTTCAGTTTGGCCATGTTGTCCAGATCCGCGATTCTTGATATTATCTTCGCCTTCGGGTTGGCCGATTTTGCCGTTATGCTTATGAGTGCGTTCTGGACGTCATCATCATCGCATGCAATCACAAACTTCGAGCGGCTTATCCCGCTTACGAAAAATGTCTCAATATTCTTTGGATCCGCCACTATTGCGAGGTCCCCGCGCCTGTACATCTTTCTTGCCTCCGCCTCGCTCGTCGTCACTATGACCGTCTTCTCCCCGACCGACTTGAGTTCCTTGTTAAGGTTGTGCGCAAACTGGTTGTACGGAACTATAATTATGTGCTGTTTTATGTTCCTGATCCTTGAAAGCACTATCCTTTTCGTCAAATTTATCTGCTTTATGAAGTTGAAGAACATCGCCGCTATGCTGACGGTCATCAGGGCAAATATGAATGCGTCAAGGAGAGATGCTATGAGCGTCAGCGGCTCTGCAGAGACGGCCGAGGGCAATATGCTCAGGCCTACATCGAATGATGAGAGCAGGTCCCAGACGAATGCTATGAATGGGTTGGCTCCAGAGAAGACAAGCATAAGGTAAGAGAGAGCGAAGAGCACGAGAGCTACGGCCAAAAGCACCCGCTCCGTTTTTCCATATCCTGCCATTATCTTTTGCCCCTCCCCGCTTTATTGGTTATGGCTTCGCCTATCTCCACTCCTGTCAGTACCTCCGGGATCACGCAGAGTCCAGCCCCTGCCCTGTGCATTTTTGTTACCGTGCTGCTGTCACTGGACATCGCTATTATGTTTATGTCATTTTTTAGGTGCCTCGCCGTTATTACACCAAGTAGGTTATCATAATCATTGTATGTGAGGAACATCACGGTCTTTGCAGTTTCTATGGAAGCGTTTTTCAGGGCGGCATCCGAGGTAAAATCCTCATGCAGTCCGGTAAAACCGGCCTCATTTATCTCATCTATCTTTGCCGGGTCCCTGTCGATCACGAGGAACGGGATTTTCTTGCCGCCAAGCTCGATGGCCACCCTCTCGGCCAGCAGGGAGTATCCGCAGATTATCACGTGGTTCTTCCACCTGTTCTTTGATATAACAACGAACCTAGAACCGATGTCTATCGATAGTATCAGGTTTATAACGGCAGCGATGACGAAACCTATTGCAACTATCTTAAGCATGCCGTCTATCAGTGAGACCACCACAATTATGTCAAACGGCGCGCTGAATGTCGTCACATATTGTGCAAGCGCATCTCCCTGATTTGTGCCTACCGCTCCGAATATTGCAGAAAGGGTATAGTATCCTGCAACGTAAACATTGTGTACAAAATAGGTTATTATCAGCGTGGAGCAGATGGTAACGGCTATTGTTACGATAAGGAATATCAGAAGCAAACGCGTAGTAGTCTCCTGTGTTTCCTCCTGGTCGATGTTAGCCAAATCCGCTCCACCCATTCATCAAATTATTTCAAAAGCTCCCTGATTATCTCCTTGCTTGCAGATTTTTGCGGCATCACTATGAAATCTGCGCCTGCCTCTACAAGTTTCTCCCTTACAAAGTCGTCATTTGCCCTTGTCGCTATGAAAAGCCCCTTGTTCAGGTCCCTAGCCGTAAGCACGCAGAAGAGGTTCTTCGCATCATTGTCCATCGCTATCGCTATCGCCCTTGCCGTATCTATTCCGGCGTCGCGCAATGTCTTGGAGAGCGTTGCGTCGCCTATTGTTATTTTATGGCCCAGTTCGCGCACTTTCTCCGCTATGGCCGGATTTATATCAACTATCACGAACGGTATATTTTTCTCTATGAGCACGTCCACGACCTTCTGTCCTACGACGCCGAAGCCGCACACTATCACATGGTCTTTCATTCCGGGAAATTTGCTAGCCATTGAAATAAAGAGGACTGGGAAAGAATATAAACCGTTAGTTCAGCCTTTATGCGTGTCAAATATGGATCCGGAATCCACCCATAATCCCAAAACATCCTATTTTTGCCATAAGCGTCAATTTTCATCGCTTATGGGAATTGCATCCAGCTCCAGCCTGCGGGAAACTCCCCTCGAGATTATGAGGTACTCTGTTATTTCTTTTTAGGATACTCTAACAAATCATAGTAACCGGTTCCCTTAAGTTTATCAACTAATTTCGTATCCGCAGTAATAAATTTTGTACCCAGGCTTTTACTTAACCATAAATATGACATATCGTAAGAAGTTACATTAAGATCTATAACATTTTCCATCACGCCACCTATGATTTCTTGAAAGTGATGTACCTCACATAGGTCCATGAACTTTTTTGCCTCGTTGAATATGGTTATGGCTTGAAGACCAGTCAACTTTTTCCTTCTAACCTTAGTTTTTAGTGCGTTGGAAACCTCATAGTATGTTAAGTCCAATAAGTGAAAATATCCATAATTTTCAATTCTTTCCGAAGCCCATTCGGATTGCTCTTCTGGTGCAACATATGCCATAATGGTGGATGCATCTATGACAGGTTCAGTGTCCATGCTCTCTATCCCATCTTATACTTTCGGCTGCAGATTCAGTCATTCCAGTCTTCTTTTCCATCCTTCTTCTAAATATGCCAATCTCCTTTACCAACTTTCCGAGCTTTTTCTGCTTTACGAGTTTATCCAAAGAATCCCTAAGTTCATCAGAGCTGATATCAAGTTCTTTAATCTCTTGTTTGAGGTGTCTTGACACCCTTATTGCAATCACATCTGACATATATTTACATTATGTAAACAAATATATAAACATTTCGTTTAACAAATTCATACCAAATAAAATAGCTCCAGCCAGATTCGAACTGGCGTCAACAGGTCCAGAGCCTGCTATCCTTGACAACTAGACGATGGAGCTATACAGCAATAGATTTATCGAATCGCTTATATAAATTTGTGCTTCATATATTCCATTTATGTCAATGCGCCAGAACATACCTTTGGGGGATGAGCTCAAGGAGATAGTGCTGGCCGAGGTCGCCCTGGTCGTCGCATTCTCGCTTGCATTTTCGGGCGGCATAGGCGGCGCGATCCATGACCAATCGCTTTTCCTTTCCTATATTCCAATAGCATTTGTGGCGGTCACATTGAACTTCGTGCTCCACGAGATGATGCACAAGTTCACCGCGCAGAGATACGGTGCAATAGCTGGCTTCAAGACCTCCCCTATGGGGCTGGCCATTACTGTTGCATCAGGGATGTTGGGAACACTTTTCGGGCTTCCAGGCGCAACCTACATCTATGTGCACAGTTTCACCAAGAAGGAGAATGGCATAGTATCCCTAGCAGGACCTACGACAAACATAGTGGTCTTCCTTGTATTCTTCCTGCTTTTGGTGACGTTGAACCCCCCGTCGTCATCCTATCTATATCTTGCAATAAGCTTCACGATAAGCATAAGCCTTGTCCTCGCCGCTTTCAACATGCTGCCCATAACGCCGCTGGACGGCAGCAAGGTGCTCGCGTGGAACATGCCGCTTTATGTCGTGGTAACCGGCGGGCTCCTGCTCCTGCTCATCGCCTTCGGCTTTCCGCTGATATACATAGTCTACTGGATAATAATAGCGCTAATATTCTCCACGCTTTACAGGGGTATTATATAAGCAGGCCGGGCAACCAAACTTCCCTCGCAGCATCGACATAGATATTTAAATTCTTATTTTGTATTAGATAGGATAGACCATGGCGGCTAAACCCAGCGACGCGAAGACGACAATAGATTCGTTGGCCGAGCTCCTCCGCACAAGGGGGAAGATGGAGCTAAGCAAGATATCCCAGACCTTGGGCATAGAGCAGAACGTCATCGAAAACTGGGCCAAGGTGCTCGAAGCCGGAAACATGGTCAAGATTTCCTATGAAATAGGAAAGATGTATGTGGAACCTCTCCAGGTGACCAAGGAACAGGAGACAGCGGTTGCAGCAATAATAGATGCGCAGAGGTCAAAGCTAGAAAACGACCTTGCTATCCAAAAGACATCGCTTGACAGGTATTCGGCAAAACTGGATGCGATAAGCCTATCCGTGAAGAGCGCAGAGACAATGTTCCGTCAGAAATTTCCTGATATAGAGTTGCAGCTTGAAGGGATAAACAAGATATACGGCGCGCTCGAGGAGGAAAACCAGAAGATAGATGCCATAAGGAAGCGCGCCGAATCCACCTACGAAGACGTTAACAAAAAGGTATCTATGCTTTCCGGCAAAGTCGAGGGCGCGGATTCGAACACCATGGAATCGGCCAGGGACGAGCTGCAGAAAATTCAGGACGTGCTAAAGAAGGCGGCCGAGATGGAAAACCAGCTAACCCTCCTGGCAAAAAGCAAGGATCGTGCACTTGAGACCATAAAGAAAGGCATAGAGGATCAGCTGAAGGCGCTGGAGAAAGATCTCGAGAAGGCCGAACAGAACATCTCGCAGCAGCTCAAGCTGGATGAGGACCAGATACGCAAGAGCCTCAAGGCCATAAGGCAGGAGGCGAAGAGCATAGACGAATATTCCAGGCAGATGAGCAGTTTCAGGAGGGACAAGGAGTCCATAAGGAAAACGCTCAAAGACACAAAGGAGAGCTTCAACGACGAGTACGCCAAGATAACCACTAAGATGGACAGTGTCGGCCTGTCACTGAGGACGAGGATAAAGGAGATGCTGGCGGAATTGGACCAGCTGAAAAGCAACTTCGGCGAGATAGACAAGCTCTACGATACTTTGCAGAGATCAAGGAACGAGATCGATGACCTGCAATCCAGGATACAGCAGATAAGGAAGGAGATAGATGAAGCATCGGAGGAGGTGAAGGCCCTGCAGACGCTGAAGGGCTCAATAGAGACCAAATCGACCGCCACACAAAAGGTCGCGGAGAAGGTTAAGGATATCTCCTCAGAAACGACAAAAATGGATGCTACAATAGACAAAATAACAAAGGATTTAGAAGATTAGCAGTTATAAGTGGATTTGATGGTAAGCGAACTCGAGAAGAAATCCCTCAAAGAGGAAGAACTTGGGGATCAGGGTACGGTGCTCGCTCACTATAACCTCAACGCCAACGGGCTGCCGGTCGAGGTCAACATAAGGCAGACACAGGATTTTGTGCCTCTCTACGAGGTAAAATTCCCGGGGATAGGCGATGCAACAAAACTGCTTCTGCTCTCCATGAGGAACGACCTCCTGACAATGGTGACGATAGACATATCAAAGATACAGAACCAGGAATATCTCAATGAGCTTACCAGGAAAGTGATGTCCTCAAGCGCGATACTGATAGACAAGTTCCTTCCCGGCACCAACGAGTACACCAAAGGGCTGCTGATCGCCTACCTTAGGAACGCGATGCTGGGCCTCGGTGACCTGGAGGCGCCGTTGTCCGATGAAAATCTTGAAGAGCTTGCGGTAAACGGCTCGAAGGAGCCGATTTGGGTCTTCCACAAGAAGGCCGGTTGGTGCAAGACCAACATTAAGCTGCCAAGCGAAGAGGCAATATATGACTTGTCAGAAATGATAGGCAGGAAGGTAGGCCGCGAGATTAACAATTTATCCCCGCTCATGGATGCGGAGCTTACCGATGGTTCCAGGGTAAACGCAACCCTATTCCCGATATCGCAGGTGGGCAACACCATCACAATAAGAAAGTTCGAGAAGAACCCATGGACCATGCCAGCCCTTGTCAAGAACGGGACCGTGAGTCCGCAGATAGCCGCTCTGATCTGGTTGTGCATCCAGACGGAGGTGAGCCTTCTCATATCCGGAGGGACGGCGAGCGGGAAGACGAGCTTCCTCAATGCATCAAGCATATTCTTCCCCGCAAGCAGGAGGATAATATCAGTGGAGGAAACAAGGGAGCTTACGCTTCCAAAATTCTACCAATGGGTGTCGATGGTAACAAGGAACCCCAACCCTGAGGGGAAGGGGGCTGTGGCGCTCTACGACCTCATGGTAAACGCGCTCAGGCAGCGTCCTGACATAATGCTTGTCGGAGAGGTGAGGACCGGGAAGGACGCAGAAACACTGTTCGAGGCGATACACACAGGCCATGCCGTGTACGGTACTGTCCACGCCGATAATGCCCAGGATACCATAGTCAGGATGACTAACCCGCCCATAGCTACGCCAAAGATCATGATAAATGCCATGGGGGGGATAATAGTCGCATTCAGGCACAGGTCCAGGGGGATAAGGAGGGTGCTCGAATTTGCGGAGATTATGAGGACGGGGGACGCGAACACCCTTTACAGATGGAGCATGAGGAATGACACGTTCAATCAGGTCGGTGACATGCTGAGGATGCAGGAGATAATAGGGCTCTACGCGGGCCTGAACATGAAGGAGATAGAGGATGAGATAGCTGAAAAGGCAAAGATACTGTTGTGGATGGTGAAGCACGATGTCACCAAGGTGGACGATGCGGCAAGCGTTGTTGCCCATTACTACAGGAATAAGGAAAAGGTGCTCGACATCGTGAAGAATGATGTAGAGTATTCAGCGAATATGTTTTGATATGCATGGCTCCAAGCGAATATGAAAGTGCACTTACGCTCATAGGCGAGATAGAGGGAGCCAGCAAGAAGACGGATGTCAGCTTCATAGATATATCCGACCTTGTCAACAGGGAAGTGAGCCCCAAGGCCAAGTACTCCGATATATTGCAATTGATAAGCGAGGTAGAGGGAGGAGGGAGGAAGCTCAAGGAGCGCCCGCTGCAGTCCGTCCAACCAGTGCCAGGGGCGAAGCAGGCCACATCCACAATAACATCACAGATACAAGCCCCGCTGCTCCAGGAAGAGAAGGTGGCAAAGCCCGGCGGAAGATTTGGATTCGGGCTGCCAAGGGCAAGGCTCGCTCCAAAGGAAGCGGAGACGCAGCGCAGGCTTGGCGCTGCCGCGGAGCTCAGTAGCATAGTGGGCAGGCTGCAGCAGCCGAAGCAGGCGCCGTTGTTCCCGGAGATAAAGCTCAAGAAGAAGCTCAACATGAAGGAGCTGGTGCTCCCGAATCTTTCCATAGCCGATCAGATATCCGAATTGGAAAGGATAATAGAGGGACTCAGGGAGAACGTTTTTGATCTTGAGCAGACCGGCATAGTCATGCAGGAAATATACGGCACAGAGCAGATGGTAATCGAAGAGAGGAAGAAGCTCAAGGGCAAGCCCCCAAGCGAAAACGAGCTGGAGAAATCGCTATATGATATCAGGGACCAGAGGCTTACTGAGGCGGCGATACTGCTGCAGCAGATGCAGCGCCAGGGTGCTAAATAATGGCATTGTTTGAAAGGAAGAAAAGGGTAATCGAGGTCGGCGGGCAAAAGATAGAGCTTGAGCCGAAGCCGAAAAAGGGCATGCTATCCTTCCTGAGCAAAAAAGGAAAATCGACACAGCCGCCTCCCGCAATCGAGAAACCAGGGCAAGCGGCGGCGAGGCAGCAGGGTCAGTCCGCAGCCACCGCCCCTCCGGAGCCGGCTGCTCCTGTCAATAAGATAGATATGGACTATGGCAGGCAGGCTCCCCGGCAGAAGCAGCCGCAAAAGCCCGGCTGGATTTTTTCCAGGAAGGCGCAGAGGCAGCCATTCCAGCTCAATGTTAAGAAGCAGGAAACCGCAAGGCTGGAGTTCCCCAAAACGCTTGTTGAGTCCGCATCCGGTCCGGAAGCGATGGATGGAACCGGACAAACAAAAATCTTGGGTAGGCCGGGACTGCTCAACAAGTTCCTCACTAAACAGATAGGCAAGCAGAAAGGGCTCGCCGCCGCGCTGCGCGAGCAGGGAATAAAGACCGATGTTTACAGTTTTGCAAAGAGAATGTTTTTTGCGTCAATAGCATTGTGCATCGTGCTCGGGATAGCCGCATTCGTGATTTTCAGCAGCATCGGGCTCGGAGCAACTGAATCCGCGCTTCTTGGCGTTGTAATGGCGTTGGCGATATTCCAGACAGCATTCAGGACCTTCATGCAGTACCCATTCGCAAAATCAAAGACCTCGTCAAAGAACACGGAGAGGGACATACTCTTCGCCGCGAGGGACCTTATAATATCCCTGCGTTCCGGCATGCCCCTTTTCAATGCGATAACCTCGGTCAGCACGGGCTACGGCGACGCGAGCAGGGAATTCTCCAAGATCGTGGAGAAGGTACAGCTTGGCATGCCGCTGGAGGAAGCGATAGACGACACCGTGGCGCAGTCGAAGAGCACCTCATTCAAGAGGATAATGCTGCAGGCGTCGGTGAGCATCAAGGCGGGAGCGGACGTCGTTGGGGCGCTGCAGAGCATAATAGACCAGCTCGAGCAGGAGAGGATAATAGAGCTAAGGAGCTACGGCCAGAAGCTGAACGCGATAGCGATGTTCTACATGCTTTTTGGAGTGATACTCCCGAGCATGGGCATAGCAGTAATCACCATACTCACCACGTTCATCGCGCTCTTCACGGTGGACACCACGGTATTCGAGTTCGTGCTGGTCGGAATAATAGCGCTGCAAATAATATTCCTTAAGCTTATAACCGCGTCGAGACCGGTATTTTCAATGTGATCAAATGGCCATGCCAAAATTACCATTCAGCCTCCCGGAAATAAACTTCGAGAGACTGATAAGCAGAGGACTGGCCAGGCTGCTCTCAAGGGAGCTCGACCTCGCCGGCATGGAGATGTCGGTCAACACCCTGCTCGAGATAGCGATAATCCCGTTCTTCGCCATATTCATCATAGGCTCCATCGTGATATATGCAGTATTTTCGTTGGGCGTCCTTTCGGGAATCGCGGCGCTCGCATTCGGCGCCCTTTACGTGGCGTTCATTTATCTGTACCTGGAGTTCCTGATTGATGCCAGGAAGACAAAGTTGGAGAATGTGCTCCCCGACTATTTCCAAATAGTGTCCGCCAACCTCAGGAGCGGGATATCCCTCGAGAGGGCGATGCTGCTCGCCGCAAGGCCCGAGTTCGGCTTCCTTTCTGATGATGTCAAGGAGATGAGCAGGAGGGTCTTCGGAGGCCAAACGCTTGAGTCCTCCCTCCAGGAGTTTGCAGCAAGGTACAGGTCCTATCAGCTGAAGCATGGGATAAGGATGATAACCGAGGCGCTGAGGTACGGCGGAGCGATGGCGGACCTCATAGCACAGCTTTCCAGGGACATAAGGTCGCAGCAGCTTATACAGAAGGAGGTCGCCGGGCAGCTCATGATGTATTCTATTTTCGTGGCCTTCGCCGGCCTTATAGCGGCCCCGGTGCTATACGGGCTCACCTCGCAGATGATAGTCATAACCGATGGCGTATGGAACGGCATACTTCAGGCCAATCCAAACGGCCTTCCCTCCACGGGGGTCGCGTTCCTGAAACCCAGCCCGCCAAAGATAACTCCAGCAGAGTACAGGGACTTCTCATATGCCGCGATATTGGTCATAACAGGGTTCGCCAGCCTCATAATGTCCGCGATATCCACCGGGTCCGCGGTAAAGGGACTCAAGTATCTCCCGGTTTTCATGGCGGTCGGGATCATCATCTACTTCATAGTCGGCAATGTCATAGGGGCGATGTTCGCAGGCATAGGCAGCGTGTAGCGCGATGCGCCAACTCTTGTTCCGGTTAGCAAACTGCCGGTCACACAACACTGCCGAAGGAGGCGGTCGGCATTATGTTGTTTGCCGTTGGGCTAACCCTGCTGCGCATTATGTATAGCTGCGTGTACGCCACTGTGTTGATGGTCATGACGTCCAAATAATTGAACCTGGAGCTCGGATACGTGACAACATTGCCAAATTGCACGGTGCCTGGGAACGAGTAGTCGACATAGGCAAGGTCGTTTGTGGTTGCCCCCTGTGTGGTAAGTATGCTCGTATACCAGTGCGGATTGGAGAAATCAACAGTACCTCCCCTGTTGACTGCGACCCCGTTGGTACACTTTGCGTAAGCCGCTTCATACGTATCCACCCCTGCCCCCCCCTCATAGCATGCTCCCTTCGGCGCGGTGGTGCCGGACAATATGAATCCCATGTTGAATCCTGTCGGCCATTCGGTTAGCTGTGCGTAGGCCTCAAGGGCCTGGCCTAGCGTGTTTTCTGCCGTCACCGCGGTCTTATATATGCCTGCGAACGTTCCGGCAGTCTCTATGCCGAGATATAAGGGCTGGTATGAGAGCACCGCATTTGCATCACTGCTCCATCCGGCAGGAAGGGACCCCCCAAGCGCATTGGCTGCAAAGTTGTAGTAGGTTGAGAACACCGTGGCGCCGTTATCGTGGACCGCCGGCCCCCATTGCGCCGCCTCCCCTGCTTCCACGCCATTATAATCCACGGATGTAGGTAGGAACTCCATGTTTATCGTGTTGCTTCCACCGCCACCGGCTATAGAGTAAGGTATATCCACCCAGAATATGGTGTTGCCGGAAGTGGAGCTTGTGCAGTTAGCCTGGCACCAGCTGTTTAGCACCGTATTTGCTGCGCCTGGCGCGGCCCCTAAGTAGAATCTCAGGTTGCCAAGGTCCGGCGATTCGTACGCGCTGTAGGCACTGGGCGGGAAGGATATCAGTTGCTGGTATGTATTTGCCGTTGCGCTAGGCTGGTTGTTTGTCAAAGTTATTGGCACGTAATACGGCGTTGTTGGCGGCCCACCTCCTGTGCCTAGCAGTATCTCATCAACCGTAGAACCGGTCTCATGGTTGAACATGGTGATGAATAGGGCATTTGGAATCGAGGCGTATACTAACTGCTCAGGTCCCGGGTCCGGTGTCGTAATCGTGTCGACTACGGTGTTTGTAACAAGGCTTATTATGCTGACCGAGGAGCTACTTCCTCCGTTTTCATTTGTCACGTATGCGTAAGTTCCTGCGTTGTTCACGGCTACGCCATCTCCGTAGCAGTTGGCGCAGTCGCTGTT
>DAIDAE010000026.1 GCA_027310755.1 Candidatus Micrarchaeaceae archaeon
CGATAGAGATATTATGCCCGCATATATAAAAACTTATGGATGCACACTCAACCAGGCTGACGGCGACCTGATGGCAAACGTGCTGTCGGGCGATGGGATAGAGCTGGGCGAAAGCGAGGCCGATTCCGATACGGTGATAGTGAACACCTGTACGGTAAAGACGCCGACCCAGCAAAAGATACTGCATGCGCTCGAAAAGCTGGAGAAGCAGAAGAAAAAGATCATAGTGACAGGGTGCATGGCAAGCGCGAACCAGGATCTTATTGAAAAATATGCGCCGGGCGCGAGCATAGTTACCACCAGCAACATCGGAAGGATAACAGAGGCGGTCAATTCCAGGGAAAGGGTGGTGTTCAACGCCTACAACAGGACGGACAAGCTCATGCTCTTCGATGCGCATGAAAGCGTAATCTCAAAAATTGCGGTGAGCGAAGGGTGCCTTAGCTCCTGCTCATTCTGTGAGACCAAGTTCGCAAGGGGGCCGCTGAATAGCTTCTCCGAGGACAAGATAGTAAACGCGGTTGCATTTAGCGCGAAGCGCGGGGCGAAGGAAATACAGCTGACCTCGCAGGACATGGGAGCATACGGCCTTGATAAGAAGACAAACGTGGCAGGGCTTATGCAGCGGCTTGCAAAGATCGATGGCGACTTCAAGATAAGGATAGGCATGCTGAACCCGGAACACCTGGGTAGATATATCGTTGAGTTCGCCGATGCGATGAAAAGCGATAGGTTCTACAGGTTCGCCCACCTGCCGGTCCAGTCCGGCAGCAACAAGGTGCTGAGGGAGATGAAAAGATCCTATACGATAGAGCAGTTTGATGAGCAGGTGGCTTACCTTAGGAAGACCGTTCCCGGGATAGCCATAGAAACTGACGTGATCGTTGGGTATCCGACCGAGACGGAGAAGGACTTTGATGCCACCCTTGATTTTATCAGGAGGACAAAACCGGATGTCGTAAACAGGTGCAAGTTCTGGACAAGGCCGCATGCGGCGGCATCAAGGCTGGAGCAACTTCCAAATGAGGTTATAGCGCAGAGGGGCATAGGACTCACAAGGGTTGCGAGGCTGGTGCAAAAGGGGCTGAACGACATGTATATTGGGAAAGTGCTCGATGTGCGGATAACCGAAATCGAGGGAGGGTCGTTCAACGCAAGGGCGGGCAACTACAAAAAGGTAATAATAAAGAACAGTGCTTCCAATCTCTCTCTGGGCATGAAAGTGCCGGTCAGGATAGGCGCTGCATCCTCCAATGTCCTTTACGGAGCATAAGGTGGCATGATGTATTCGGATAAACTCAGAAAACTCTTCGATGCCGGCTCGATAAAGATAGGCGACCTCATAAAGGTTGAGTCCGGAGACCTTATTTTCGAAGGCGAGCTCATGCCAAAGACCGAGGCCGGGCACGAAGACGCAATAGTGGTCAAGCTGAAGAGCGGGTACAACGCCGGCGTGATGTACGGCGATGGTGTCAGGATAACCAAGATTTCGTCGGGCAAAGCCGTTGAATTTCCGCTTTCAAACCCAAAGATGGCGGAGAACCTGCCGAAAGTTTCCCTGCTTTGGACAGGGGGCACGATAGGGAGCAAGATAGAATACAAGACTGGAGGCGTGCATATGACGGTCAAGCCGGAGGAGCTATTCTACTACATACCAGAGCTTCCAAGCATTGCGAACATAAAGTTCAACCAGATCTGCGAGATAGCAAGCGAGGACATGTCTTATCACGAATGGCAAAAAATCGCGGAGGAGACCGCAGATGCCCTGAACGAAGGCGCGCGTGGCGTAGTGATAACCCACGGGACCGACACTATGGGTTTTACCGCGTCGGCGCTCGCATTCATGCTGCAGAACCTCAATGCGCCGGTGGTGCTGACAGGATCGCAAAGGAGCAGCGACAGGGGATCGAGCGATGCGTTCCTAAACCTTATCGCTGCGACAAACATCGCCGCAAATTCGAACGTGGCAGAGGTCGGCATCTGCATGCATGCGTCAAGCTCTGATGACAGGATGCATTTGCTCAGGGGCGTGAAGGCGAGGAAAATGCATACCTCGAGAAGGGACGCCTTCAGGCCGATAAATGACAGGCCCATCGCGTACGTGGACATGGACGGGAGGATAAGCTACGTCTCGGAATACAAAAAGACGGTTAAGGCGGCAGGGAAAGTCACAGCCAATACCAAATTTGAGCCAAAAACGGCGCTGTTAAAGGTCTATCCGAACTCTGACCCTGAGATAATGCAGTATTACATTGATAGGGGATACAGGGGATTCATACTTGAAGGGACCGGGCTAGGGCACATGCCCGTGTCCACGGAGCATCCAGGAAAATCGTGGCTCCCGTACATAAAGAACGCGATTGAAAACGGTGCGGTGATTGGAATGACATCACAGACGCTGTATGGCAGGGTTAACGCGAATGTCTACAGAAACCTGAGGCTGCTTGGCAATGCCGGTGTTGTGTACTGCGAGGACATGCTTCCGGAGACCGCTTACGTGAAATTGGGCTGGCTTCTCGGCAGCCACGACAACAAGGCTGCAAAAGAGCTCCTGGACAAGAACATTGCGGGCGAAATAACAAAGAGAGTAAATTACGATGAATTCCTGGTGTAGATGATGCAGAAGCAGGTAAGGAAAATAGAGAAGCTCAAAAGAAGGGAGCCGAAGGAGGCCGTGGATGACGGCGCAAGATACAAGGAGATAGGCTTCATGTGCGGGCTTGAGATACACCAAAGGCTGGCGACGCGGGAGAAGCTTTTCTGCTCGTGCCCGGCTACTGTGGCGGCAGAATCCGACAAGACAATAGGGACCATATCGAGATACCAAAGAGCCGTAGCCGGAGAACTCGGTAACATAGACCGGTCCGCGGAGTTCGAGGAGCTCAGGAACAGGAAGTTCACATACAGGATAAGGGAGTGCCACACGTGCCTGGTGGACATAGACGAGGAACCGCCGCATGGCATGAACCATGAGGCGCTTGGCGTGGCGCTCTCGCTCGCGGGCGCGATGGATATGAGGATTTTGGATGAGCTCCAGCCGATGAGGAAGGAGGTGGTGGACGGCAGCGACCCCAGCGCATTCCAAAGGACAACCTTTGTCGCCGCTAATGGAAAGATAATGGTCAACGGCCATACGATAAACATACCATCGCTCTTCCTTGAGGAGGAATCGTGCGGGATTGTTGCAGGTGCAGAGGACGGCATAACCTACGACACGGACAGGATCGGAATCCCTCTTGTTGAGATAGACACGGATCCATACATACCGACGCCGGCGATGGCGAAGGAGGTCGCCCTTTATATCGGCACGCTGCTCAGAATATCCGGGAAGGTGCAGAGAGGGATAGGGTCCATAAGGCAGGATGTAAATGTTTCCATAAAGGGCGGCGCCAGGGTGGAGATAAAGGGCCTGCAGGAAGTGGAAAAGCTGGACAGGTTTGTTGAGAACGAAGTTGCCCGGCAGCTGAAGCTGCTGGAAATAAGGGATGCGCTGAAAAATGCGCACGCGTCTGTCGGGGAGCACAAGGATGTCACAAAACTGTTTGAGAAGAGCACGGTAAAGGTCGTCACGACAAATATGCAAAAGGAGGGGGCGGTTTTCGCATTCAAGCTCTCCGGTTTCAAGGGAATGCTCGGCAGGGAGGTCAATCCGGAAAGGCGGCTGGGGACGGAGATAAGCGACTATGCGAAGATGGCGCACGTGAAAGGGTTGATACACAGCGACGAGAACCTTGATGCATATGGATTTACCGAAAAGGAGATCCATGATCTGAGGCTGTTCCTGGACATTAAGCAGGATGACGCTTTCATAATTATTGCTGGAAGCAGGGGCAATGCAAAGAGGGCCGCGGAACTCGCGATGGAGAGGGCGAAGTACGCGCTTGTGGGCGTGCCGCTCGAAACGAGGGGGGTGCACAACACCGAACTCTGCACCTCGAAATTCCTGAGGCCGCTCCCTGGCGGGTCCAGAATGTATCCGGAAACCGACGCGAGGCCAATACTGTTGACAAAGGAACAGATCGACACGGCCATAAAATCCGTTCCAAACATAGAGAGGGAGAGAAAGGCACTCTTATCGGAAATCGAGAACAAGGGCCTCGTGGACCAGCTCCTGCTATCGCCAAGGCTGCAGCTCTACAAGACGATAATAGAATCTACAAAGGCCGACCCGAACTTTGTCGCAAACACAATAATGCAGAAGTTCACAGAGTTGAAGAGGGGAGGATTTGGCGTGGAGGGAATAGACGAGCAGCGCTTTGTCGACCTCTTCGCGGCCTACAGCAAGAAGCAGATAACAAAGCAGGGCGTTGAAGAGCTTCTGAAGGAGATGGCGCTGCACAAGGAGAGCGTGGCGGACCTGATAACGGTGAAAAGATTGCACAGGATAACCGGCGCGGAGCTGGAAAAACTTGTGAGAGACCTGCGCAACGAGGCTTCAGACCCGTCAAACGTCAACGAGATCAGGAACATTATAATGTCGAAGAACAGGCTGAATGTCGATGGATCAGAGCTTAATGCGCTTCTCGCAAAGAGGAGCTAGAGTATTTTCCCTCCCTTTCTTGTCACCACTACGTCGTCCTCCAGCCTCACCCCGCCGAACCCCGGTATATAGATGCCCGGTTCATTGCTTACAACCATGTTCTCCCTGAGCCTTGCCCTGCCCCCGCCGAGTCCTGGACCCACGTCGTGCACCTCCAATCCAACAGGATGGCCCAGGCTGTGCATGAATGTGCCCTTATACTTTCCGCCATGGACCGTATCTATGTATTTCAGGGCCGCGTCGTAGGAGACATTCCCGCCGACCCCGGCCTTTATGTGCTTCATGGCCAGCCCCTGTGCGGTTTCAACCGTTTGAAGCATCTCCTTCATCTGTTTGTACTTGGCGGAGCTCTTGTCCGGCATGAATACTACGGTCCTTGTGATGTCCGAGCAGTAATTATTGTACTTGGCGCCGCAGTCGAGCAGGACGAAGCTGTTTTTCTCCAGTTTTGTATCGTCGGGCAGGTGGTGCGGAAGCGCGGCATTCTTGCCGAAGCAGACTATGGGGGTAAAGGAGGATCCATCCCCGCCATTCTCCCTGATCAAATATTCTATTCTCGCCGCGGCCTGCTTCTCCGTCATGCCGGCCTTCAACGAGGCTAATGTGCCGTTTATCGCTTTTTTTATTATTTTGACCGCGACCCTGATGTTGGAAATCTCGTCCCGGCCCTTCACCGCCCTTGCATTTGAGAGGTTTTCTGTAACATCAACGAATTCCCTTGCCTTTGTCAATTTTTTGTAATGCGCATAATAGCTGTATGGCAGGAAACTTGCGTTGACGCCCACTCTTTTGCCCTTTAGAAGCGCCCGTATTCTCCTTACGGCATCCTTCCTCCCCCCTTTGCCTATCTGCACTACCTCCATATCGCCGGGCCTTTGCGCCATGGCGATCTCATATTCCAAAGGGCTGGTCAGGAGGACCTCCCCGCCACGCATGACAATGAGAATGTCGCCTTCGAAGACACCCCCGGTAAAACCGGTCAGGTACAGGAAGTTTGGGTCCTGGCTTTTTGTGTTGGACAGCAGTATCGCATCTACCTTTGCTCCCTTAAACACCTTGGCTATCCTGTTCCTTGCGCTTCTCATTCACGATCCGGAGTTACGTGGCAACCAATGTTAAAAAGCCTTTCTGAAACCGGCGTGATGATGCCACTTTGCCGAACGATACCGAAACATGGGCGAGTTTTTATAATTGATGGCACATTAACATTTCTGTAATGTTGGTGATGTAGAGTGCTGCGTGGTCTCATACAGTTGGTGCTCCTGGTAATCATAGTCTATCTGGTGTACACGCTGATAAGGGAATTGCCGGGAGGGCTGAATCTTGGGCAGCTGACCGGCCTTTTCAATCTGAACCAGCTAAACCTTTCCTATCCGGTGATATCGCCGCCGAACAACTATCTCCCGCAGAACCAGGTCATGGCCTACACGCTGTCGCTCATCAATAATGACAGGGCCGCCTACGGCCTCGCAAATGTGAGCTACACGAATTTCAGCTCGGCCCAGCAGCACTCCGAGAGCATGCTGGAGAATCATTATTTCAGCCACTGGGACATTTATGGAATGAAGCCGTACATGAGATACACACTGCTCGGGGGGAACGGGAGCGTGGACGAGAACGTGGCGTACATATACAACAGCAGCGGGGTGAACGTGCTCGGCGCGCTAAAGCAGATGGAATACAACATGATGTACAACGACCAGCAGTGCTGCAACAACGGGCACAGGGACAACATACTTACGCCGCAGCACAATTACATAAGCATAGGCGTGGCGTACAACAGGACCACGATATACCTTACCGAGGATTTCATAGACAACTACATAGGCTGGGCGGATGGGACCCCAAGCTACGGCAACGGCGCGGTCATGCTAAGGGGAAACATCCTGCCTGGTTACTCGCTCTCGGCGGTGGAGGTAAGCTACGATGGCCCCGTCATGAATATGACAAGGGGCCAGCTCGACAACACTTCCTCGTACGGGCTTGGACAGACCATAGCCGGAATAGGCCATTCCTCGCATGGGGAGGTATTCTACTTCCAGAACATAACAACCGTAAATGCGACAGCATATGCCACCCAGGGCCAGAATTTCGACGTGGAATTCAACATAGACAGCCTCATACAGAAATACGGTGCGGGGGAATACAACCTCCTTGTGTTCCTTACAAACTCCACGTCAAACCCAAACTACTGCTATACGGATTCTGCGGGGGTGCAGCACTGCAGCAGCTTCATTGCATCCACATACACAATATTCATAAACCAAAGCGGGCAAAGCTACGCGCCGCAGAATGTGTAGTTGTAAAATAAATTTTTGGAAAACAATAAAAGCTAGTTTTCACATATAACACAGGTGCGGCAGTGGACAGGAGCTCGATGATAAGCGAGATGGCGCAGGAGCCGGCAGTGAAGCGGTCGGACATAGTATACAAGCACATGCGCGACCCTGCGCTCCTGCGTTATTACTACAAGATAAAGACCGTTTCTGCGCTGGCAAACATGGGAATGGGAATAGAGGGCTCGTCGCCAGCCGACATTTTTGTGGGGAGATTCGGATACCCGTATGTAAATATCGGGCCGCTCGTCCCTCCGGAGATCGGCGATACATCCCTGCTTGCAACTCCTGAGAGGTGGAGGTTCCTTTCGATAGAGGACGTGGTGAATTTCAGGTCAAAGCTCGTGCGTGGGATGTACCTGACGAAGATAACGGATGTCGAGAAGGGAAAAATGCAGGAACGCGTGAGGGACCTGGCGCTTGCAGAGAAGCCAACCGACACGGAGATGACCTTCTCGAAGAAGCCGGTGATAAAGATGGACTTCAGGGACGAGGTGCAGCCGTTCGGGCCGAGCGCGCAGATGAAGGATTTCAGCATAGACAACATAAAGGCGAACAAGAAGATGGAATACATGTATTCTGACACCGATGCGAAGGCGACGACTGCAATACTCGAGCTCTACGACAAGGGCATGGAGGTCTCAAGGATACAGAGGGGGCTCTCCGCCGGCCTGTTCGGATTGAAGAAGAACAGGAAGTTCGTGCCTACCAGGTGGAGCATAACCGCTGTGGACGACACAATAGGCAAAACCATAAGGGACGAGGAGGTGAAGGGCTTTGAGAGCATAGACGCCATCCACGCCTACTATAACATCGCGCTCGACAACAGGTGGCTGATACTCCTCTTCCCTGGAAACTGGCAGTACGAATCGATAGAGGCGTGGTGGCCTGGCACGGTGTGGAACGAAGATGGCAGGAACATAAGCATATTCGGATCCTACGAGGGTTACAAAGGCAGGAAGACATATGCAGAAATAGGGGGATGCTACTATTCGGGCAGGCTCGCGATAGGGGAGAGGCTGAAACTGCTCCAGAGGCAGGCGGTGGCGCTCATACTGCGGGAGGCGCATCCCGGCTACATAATGCCCGTCGGGGTCTGGAACGTGAGGGAACATGTGAGGGAGACCCTCGCGGTGAAACCTGACATACTGCACAATATAGGCGAGGTCTTCGAATACGTGGGCAAGAGGCTGGACATAAAGCCGCAATACTGGGTAAAGAACAGCAGGATACTGAAGGACATGCTCACCCAGAAAAGGATAAACGATTATGTCGTATGAGCAAACTTATACTCTAGCTAGAAACTGGTCCTTACTTATATCGCCTAATTCTAATATGCCAAGCAAGGTTCCGGTTTTTACCTCCTTATGATTGGGAACTACAGTAACTACCTTTCTGCCATTTACGAACTTCCTAAGCATGATGTGACTACCTTTTTGACGCACAACCGAAAACCCGAATTCCTTGGTTAAAATTTTTACTATTTCTGCACCAGAAAGCTTAGGCAATTTCGACACTGAGGGCACCCACTTTCTTGATGTTTTTAAGCTCGTGTTTCATCGAAGGCATTTCTTCAAGATACAAACCTACGGCCTCTTTTATATTTTTGATAGCTTCTTCGATAGTCTTGCCCTGGGTAGTTACGCCAGTAACGACCTCCTTTATAATGTATATCTTGCCCTCTTTCCACACCGTTGTCTGTAACTCCATAATCGCACCTATACAGTATTCTAGTGTTTTCTATTTATATTACTTGGCCTTTTAAAATAGACGAACCTGCAAGACAGGCATAAATACTACAAAATTCCGCTAATAGACTAACCATAGACATAAGTTTTTAAGCTGTGTTAAAGAATTATAAGTGGGTAGTAGGAACAGGGGAATTGAAATGGCAGACAGGATCTTGGTGCTTGCGATTGACGTCGACAACGACCTGTACAGGAAGACAAAGATAACGGGTCCGGTTATCGGCAGGAATGACAACCTTAAGGCGGCTGCGAGGCTCGCGCTCGCCGACCCGCAGGATACCGATGCGAACACCATGTTCGAGGCTGTCAAGAAGTTCGACGAGCTCAAAAGGGCAGGCCACTCGGTTGCAGTGGTGACTATAACCGGCGCCGAGAAGGAAGGGTATGTGGCCGACTCAGAGATATCAAGGCAGATAGACATAGTGCTTGAAAAGTTCAAGGCCGATTCGTGCGTATTGGTCACCGACGGGGCGAGCGACAACAGGATAGTGCCGCTGCTCAAGTCCAGGGTAACGATAAACAGCGTTGACATACTCAGGATGAAACAAGCTGAGCAGTTCGAGAACACATACTTCACGATACTCGAGAAACTCAAGGAACCCCATTATGCCAGGATAGTGTTTGGGATACCGGCAATACTGCTCGTGCTATTCGCTATGAGTTACTACTTCAATTATGGATGGCAGCCGCCGGTGATGCTCATAGGTGCATACCTCCTGCTGAAGGGGTTCGGCATAGAGGACATGCTCGTGGAGTCGTTCAAGGGATTCGGCTTCAGCATATACAGGATGAGCTTTGTCTTCTACATGTCTGCGCTGGTCTTCTTCATAATAGCGCTCATCGTAGGGTACGGGACGTACACGAACGCCGCCTCATCCGGGCTCGGCTACGACCAGCTCACCCTGGCATCGTTTGGGATCGAGGGTTTCATGCTCATACTGCCAATATCGATAGTGCTTTACCTTATAGGGAGGGTCACCGACCTTGAGAGCAGGAGGATGCGCTACAGGGCGATATCGCAGGGCACATATGTCGCGTATGCGATAGCCGCCATAGTGCTGCTCTATGTTGCCGCCGCGTGGATAATAGGGCAGATATACTTCTACCAGCTCCTGGAATACAGCGCGCTCACCTTGCTCTTCGGTTACGGGGTCTCAAAGCTGAGCATAATGTTAAGGAACCTCGCGGTGAGAAGGACGAGGATGAAGAACAAGCAGGTCATCAACGATATAGGCGCTTACATAGGAAAGGTCACCGACATTGACACAAGGAGGGGCATAATGCTTGTCAAGACGGACTACGGCAGCACGCTGAAGTATGACATAGACAGGATAACAAGCGTATCGGACAGAGTAATAATAAGATAACTATTTCTTCAGGATGAATAAAAAGTATGGCGAAAAGGTTACGCCTTAATCATCATTACTTGCCTAGGCGCATTGACTTGAATTGGAATCTCTTTTACTTTTGCGTCGTCAAGTTTCAAAATCACTACTATGAAAATTAGGTCTTTTTCTGAGTGTACTCTTAAAACAGCATTTTGAATATTTTTCAGCATGCCTTTAGATATTTGTTTTGAAGAAAGCCTGCTCAGTACTTCTGAGGCATCTAATATTTCCAAACCTAAAACCCCTTTCCTAGAAAAATCAATAACATAGTTACCTAGCTCTAGGCTGTCCTGAATCTTTTTATTTTGATGCAGCCAGAGCACGTCGTTCTCTGCATCATAATCTATTTCCAAGTTCCTGACCATGCTTTATACGCCTTTCTTTTTTTAACATTTTGAATATGCGCTGTAACCACATTGATGTGTTTATCTTTTATTGAAACTATAACTCTCAAATCATAATTACTCACGTATTTGAATAAAAGCCTGTATTTATTACCCTTTGGTTCAGCGCCTTGTTCTTCCACTAGTATTAAACCGTTGCAGTCTTTTAACCTATCTATTATGTTAGATTCTTTAATCTCTCTTAGTTTTGCTCTCAAGAAGAAGTGGTTACTAAAAGATATATTAGCAATTCTAATCTCTTTTACTAACACTCTGAACTTCTCAATATCCATATTGGTTTATAGCAAATTATCTTTAAATAGATGGTTTGTACAATCTGCAAAGTATCCAGTTCACATACCTCAACGGTACAATTATTCCATCATGGTTGCAATCAGGAAACAGCAATACTTCCCAACAGACGCAATACTACCTCAAGATAGCCCTGCAGATCCCCGAAGGGAACTCTGGGAAGCTAACCGTGTATATGGACTTGGCGAAGAAGAACATCCTCCTATTGAACAATGTTACAACAGGAGAGGCACCGGGTCTTTAAGAAGGAGCCAAAATTGAAAATATGATTCAACAAAGGTACTTTTCTATGTCCTCCCAATTAAGTTCTGTTTCTCTAAGTATTGCCCTTATAATGTTTGTACGCAATTCTTTTCCTGCTTGGATTACAGTATGGTGTCCTTTATTATCAAACAATACTACATGGTCGCCTCTGCCTTGTCTTGCAAAATAACCATAGTTTTTCTGTAGAATCTTCAGCAATTCCGAACTTTTTATCGGCCTCATCCTAGGAATAGATCGCACCTACGCCTTTGTAATCAGACTTCTCAAAGCTTGGAATTTCATCGCGTCTTTGCGCTTTTTGTCCAACATAAAAGTAATCGATGTGTCTACTGCATCCTTCAGTTCGCTTTCCAGTTCGCGCAGGGTTTTCGCCTGATCATGTACGTGCAGTTCGGGTATTTCTCCTATGAACCATTTACCATCCCTGCTGATTTTCGCCTTAAATCCATATATGTTAAGCTCCATGATATCGCTTTGATGTCGCTTCTATAAATAACTTTTGTTTTTCAACAGACAATGTCTGATTTCATTCGTTTTAATCGTCCCGAGGGGACATTATTACTATCTGCATGTCAGCAACAAACAAGAACATCATCCTGTTGAACAATGTTACAACGGGGGAGGCGCCAAATCTTTCCACTTCTTATGGACAATACGATGACGGAAGGAACGTCTTCAACTTCTATGACAACTTCGCTGGAAACAGCAATGGCTCCGAGAATTTATAATAATCTCCGACCGTTATATTTCTTCTGCAAGTCTAAAAAATTCGTCTTTAGAAATATCTACATCTTTAAGTATTCTAAGCAAAAGACCAATACCTATTGCTTCTTTGCCGTGCGTTGGTACTGTGGTTATTCTACCATCGAGATGCTTCATTCTAACATGGCTGCCCTTTTTTCTGAGAATTACGAATCCAAGTCCTTGAAGAACCTTTATTACAACAAATGAAGTGACTGGGCTTTGTTTGGCCATCTAATCAGCCGGTTTCTGCTCATTTATACATTAACCAATTGTACCCCAATAAATTTGCTAGGTATCCTGGCATCCTTTTGGTCCATGAGGCACAGCTCAATTGCCTCTTTTATCCTCTTTTGTAAAGTATTCAAATCCTTCGCTTGTGTATGACATCCTCTCAATTCAGGAACATCCGCTACATAGTATCCATCGGCGTCCTTTTCTATTATCACTTGAAACACTTTATCCGTCATCCCATCGACCGTAATGATAGTTATTATGCAGATTTAAGT
>DAIDAE010000027.1 GCA_027310755.1 Candidatus Micrarchaeaceae archaeon
GATAATGTATAAAAAAGGATTGAAAAATCGGATCAGCAGCGTGGGGAGTGCAATCTCAGCGATAAAGAACAGGATGGTCGTAGGTGGTGCATTCGCATACGCTGCCAGCTTGGTCATATACCTGTATGCGCTCTCCAACGCACAGCTGTCCATTGTTTATCCGACGTTTGCAAGCACCTTCATCTTCATAACCCTGCTATCAATGCTTGTGCTCAAGGAAAGGATAACAAGGATGAGGGCCATTGGCATACTTGTAGTGTTTTTGGGCGTAGTTGTAATAGCGATCTCTATAGGATGATGGAATGAAAATGAAGAGCAAGTGGAAATATATCGCCATGCTGTTTCTTTCAACAACCCTTGCGGCATTGGGTCAGCTCTACTTTAAGGAGAGCCTGTCCGTATCTGGAATACTAATACCACCATTGGGGGTGGGACTTCTTGCATATGCCTTATCCACCATAATTTACCTGGTGGTCCTGAGCCGGGCTTATCTGAGCTGGACATATGGCATAGGCGGCCTGAGCTATGTCATGGCAACAATACTTGCAACTACGATACTTTCGGAGAGCGTACCTCCTTTGAGGTGGCTTGGCGTTTTTGTTATATTTATTGGTGTAATACTGATAGGCTTTAGCTGATGTGCCGCACGGGTTTATTATGGAATTGTGTACCCGTTTGTCCATTGTGAACTATATATCACATTCGTCGGGCCACCGTTGTTGCTGTTGCCGCTGTAGTCATTTGCATTGCCGTTGAGCGGCCACCATGCTATGAGGTTCTGGAGGTTTATTGGAACACCCCCTATTCCCTCTATGTACAATTGCTGGATGTTCGCGGCCGAAAGGGCGGTTGAGTATACCTGCACATTGGATGCCGATCCATGTAGATTGTGAAGTGAGCCCGTGTTTCCGCTGCCGCTTCCTATGTGTGAATCACCGGAGCAGGGGTCTATTATTCCGTTTAATGGAGCGGTGTAGACAAGCGTCCCGTTCAAATATATATCTTGAGCTACGCCATTGTACACCGCAGCGTAAAAGTACCACTGCCCGGCATTGATTAGGTTATTCGCGGCAAATACATGGACTTCGTTGCCAAATGGCGGGTTGCTGACGCCTTTTATATCCAATCCATATTCCACAGTATGCATAGAGTCGTTTACCGCAAGAAACATACCGCAATGCTGATCTCCCTTTATGCTTATCAGATTGGCTCTGATATCGTTAGGATCAAACAGGCTAAGATAAGCCCATTCTGTTACCGTTACCGTATTGGTGCCTCCTATATTGCTCAGGTTGTTCTCGATATCGAAATAGCTGCCTGTTCCAGAGAAAGTATCAACGTATTGTGGCACCTGGTTATTGCAATCACCGACCAGCGAAATAAGCTGTGTAGTGTTTGGCCCATACGGCCTGGATACATGGCAAGAACCTGGCTGCGCCCTTGATACAAAGGTATTGGTGGAGAAGACACCGAGCTTGAACAATATGCCTACCACAAACGCAATAAGCAAAATGGCCCAACCATATGTTACTAGGTATTCCATTGCGCTCTGTGCGTTCATTCTACCCATCACGGTTAATATAGAAAAAGATAGGTATAAAGTATGTGGGGTATGAAAAGGGATCAGCCGCCTATTTCGAGCTTCCTGACCTCTATTTTGTTTAGGTCTGTTATGTGCCTGAGCTTGGACGATAATGCATCCTGGAACTTGCCTTCTATAACTGAGCCTATCACAGGCCCTATTTCGTTCTCCATGAAGTAGCCCCTGGTGAAATCTATCATCTCCTTCCTCATTCCCACGATCTTTGTGTGGGCTGTCCTCGCCCTTGTTACGGCTATGAGTTTTACTACTATTGCGGTTCCGTCTTTGGTTGTCACAGGGACCACGGCTGAGGAAACGCTCCTGTATCGCCTTACGAATGACCTTATGTAGCTTGAAAGAATCTCCATCTTCACAAGCCTGGTCTGTGCAGCTTCCCCGCTAACGCCGGTTACCTTGAGCGTAACGTTCGTGTAAGCATGTGAGGGGTTGTGTGTCAGCATGTCCAGGCTCACTACTATGTTCCTGCCGACTATCGCTTTTTCATCGTTCGCCGGCATCTCGCCTACGCTCGCATCGTTGAACTCCTTTGGGGCCCTAACCGCGAACCACTTCTTGAGCTTCCATTTGTCGATTCCTCTTTGAACTGCCATTGATTATCCCTTACGCGCTTCCCTTTATCAGGAGCTCTGCCTTCTGCGGGTCATACTTCCATCCCGCCGGCAAGGTTCCCTCACTAACATAGTATTTTGTAAGCCTCCATATCTTTGATTCAATTCTGCGCAATCTCAGTGCGTTGTGCTTGTCCTGCCTGTTCTTGTCCAGGTGTTTGCGTATTCCGACAGCCTTCTTCATTAGGTCCATAAGGTCCGCGGGTATATCACCGGCAAGCCCCTTCTCCCTAAGTATCTGGAGCATTCTCCTTCCAGTATACTGCCTGATATATGGCACGTTGTGCCCCTTCTTGAGCATTTCCCCTATTCGCGCAGGGCCCATGCCTTCCCTCGCATATTTCTCGATAAGCCCCTCTATTTCGGCCTTCGTGGAACTGGACCCATCCGGCATCACGCCTATCTCTACGACGGGCTTTCTCGACTTTGATTTTCCACGGCTTTTTCCATGCATTCGTGCCATTAAACACACACATTAACATTATTCCTTCCTTTGCACCAGGTCAAATTTTTACAGAGACGGAGAAGTCCTTGCTTTTGCCGACCTTGATGTCACGAGCCTTGCATATAAGCCTGAGCTCTTCCGTGGAATCAGCCACGGCACTATAGTATTCATCAGGGACATTTATATTTATTGCGGTTATCTCTTTGTTGAGCGCGATCTTCCTTCCGGATTTTTCCTTCCTTACGATGCTTATCACATTGTTCAGCAGCGCACCTACTGCAGTGTGGTCAATTTCCACCCCGCTCTTCTGCACTAGTCCATTTATGACATAATTGCCCTCATTTTTCCTTTCCACATATTCCGGAAACTTCTGTTCAAATATGCTTTTCCCGCTCATCGTTTCGTTGATCTCCTCAGAAATAAACGGAATAACCGGGGCGAAGAGCCTTAAGGAGTTCTCAAGAACGTATCTCAGCGTGAAAACGGCTGCCTTTTTGCTATTCTCCATGTTTTTGTCCTCTGAATACACCCTGTGCTTCACGTTTTCTATGTAGAAGTCAGCGAATTCGTGCCAGTAGAAGTTTATTGCTGTGTTCATCGCCTCGTTAAGCATAAATCCGTCATATCCCTCACGCACCGTCCCTATCACCTCGTTCAGCCTGTTCAGTATCCATATGTCAAAGACATTCAAGTATTGGGTCGGTTCTGCCTTTGGCACATGTTTCATCACTATACCAACGAAATTCGCCGTGTTGTAAAGTTTATTCATGAACCCCCTGGCATAATCGAGCTCGTTGTAGGAAAATGGCCTGTCCTTTCCTATTCCGCCGCTGAGCGCCACCCACAGCCTTATCGCATCCGCAGAGTATTTCGGCATCAGGTCATCGGGATACACCCCATTGCCAAGGCTCTTGTGCATCTCCCTTCCGTCCTGCCCCAATATCATACCGTGTGCGAGTATGCTCTCCCACGGCTTGTTCCCGGTGAGCGCCCATGTCCTGAAGACCGTATAGAAAGCCCATGTCCTGATTATGTCCACGCCCTGTATTCTCATCATGCTCGGGAACGCCCGTTCAAACAGCTTTTTGTCATCGGGCCAGCCGGCTATCACCATGGAAGTGATCGATGTGTCAATCCATCCGTCCAGCGTCTCCCTGGTCCCGACGATCTGCCCGCCGCATTTTGGGCAGGCGCCCTGATAGGGTTTCTTTACGGTCGGATCGAGCGGAAGGTCTTCCCTCTTTGGAGGTACGATGTGGTTGCATTTTTCACAGTACCAGAAAGGCATGGGCGTGCCAAAGACCCGGTTCCTTGTGATGGCCCAGTCCCATTCTATGAAGTTGGCCCAATCATCCAGGCGCTGCTTCGCCATCTCGGGTATCCATTTTATTGCCCCTGCGGTCTGTTTTATTTCACTGGCGTAATCCCTTATCTTTATGAACCATTGCGTTGTCGAAATCAATTCTATCGGAGTTCCGCACCTGTCGTGCACTTTAATCGTGTGTGCAATCTTCTCCTGCCTCCTCAACGCGCCAGCCTTTTCCAGAGCCTCCACGACCTCGCCACGCGCCTTTGAAATATGGTGTCCATCAAAACTACCAGCATTTATCAAAAGCCCATTGGCCTCCATCGCCTGGATGAGCTTCAGCTTGTGCTTGTAATAAAGATTGATGTCCCTCTTGTCCCCGAATGTGCATATCATCTCAGCCCCGGCGCCGTACTCCTTGTCAACCGCCTCGTCGCCTATTATTTTAACCGTTGTCCCGTAGATCGGGATTTCCACCATGCCGCCTATAAGCTTCGAATATCTTTTGTCACCAGGGTTCACCGCAACTGCCACCGCCGCATGCATCATCTCCGGCCTAGTGGTTGCTATGGTCAATATTTCAGATTTCCCCTTTCCCCCTGCCTCCTTTCCGCCAACGATCTTAAAATCAACATAGTTCAGGAAAGTATTCTCCTCCTTCTCGATGGTCTGTTCCCTCGATATGCCGCTGCCGCATCTGACGCACCATTCTATCGGATGGTCAGCCCTGTAGAGCATGCCCTTCTCATACATCATAAGGATCGAAAGCTGAACCTTCCTCGTGTACTCCTTGTCCGTTGTCCTGTATTCGAGCGACTCGTCAAAGCTGGCTCCGAGCTTTAGCATCCACTCCTTCATCGACTTCCTGCTCAGGTCCGAGATCTCAACGCACTTCTTGTAGAACTCCTCCCTGCCGAGCTTCCTGCCGTACTTTTTCTCCGTCTCTATCTCGGTCGGGAACCCGTGCTCATCCCATCCTATCGGGTAGAGGACGTTGAGGCCCTTCATCCTGTTGTATCTTGCGATCGAGTCTCCGTAGCATGTCCAGAAGACATGGCCAAGATGGAGCCCGCCTGTCGTGTTCGGCGGCGGCATATCCATAACGAAGACCCTTTTCCTCTGGTCCGTTGCGTCAAATTTGAAAATTCCATGCTCTCTCCAGTACCTGTTCCATTTCTGTTCCACTTTTTGGGCATCGTACATGGTACCAAGGCTCTGTCTGTTCAGCTTACGCTGGGAGATTATATAAAAGAAAAGAATTAAAATACAAAACCAATTCTAAGCCACAATTTCGCCTATTGCGAACCTTGGCTTGACTTCTGTTATTCTTACCTTTACGGTGTCCCCTTCCTTTGCACCCTTGATAAAGATAACAAAGCCGTCTTTCTTTGCGATGCCATCCCCTTTCGATGCCACGGCCTCTACCTTTACTTCGACTTCATCCCCGACCTTCACCGGCTTTGGCAAAAAGTAATTCGGCTTCATGCCCATTCCTCTTCCGCCGCGGTCTCCGCCTCTCCGCTCTCCTTTGTACTCCCCCTGGGATTCCATTCCTCCCTGGGCTCCTTCCATTTCGTCTTCGTCCATTTAGTTCACTTTATGTTTTTCTTCACTGAGAATTAGAGCTTTGCTGCCTTCCTTCTCCGTTGTCTATTTATTGATATTATTGATATAAAAGCTTTTCCGAGTTGCAGGGATTGTTTAAATACCTGCCACCCATCTTGAAATTTTTATTGCCATTCCGTATCCCCAAGAATGGACGGGCCCGAGGGGATTTGAACCCCTGACCTACTGGTTAAGAGCCAGCCGCTCTGGCCAAGCTGAGCTACGAGCCCGCACATTAAGATTTAATCAGCAACTTATAAATGATTCGTTTTTACGCCCTGCTTCTTGCCAGCGCATCTACCTCTCCTTCCCTCCTAATTCTTCTAAGGTCCTGCACTATCCTGAATTCCTCCTCCGGAGTGAGCATGGCAGAGTTGATCACGATGTTGTGAAGACTGGGTTCCCTGTAGTCCACGCCGAATATCTGCAATCCGACCCTGAGCTCGTCCTTTTCACGCCCGCGAAGTATGTCCCTCACGTCCGTTATGCTCTTCCCTTTGTAGTCCGGTCTGCCCTCCAGGGCCCTGTCTGCGCGGGTGGCTAGGTCAGCCGTCACGAAAATCTTCAGGCACTTTCTCGAGTCGAGATAGGAGGAGTATCTTGTGTCTACTATGTAGGTGCCACTCTCAAACACATCCTTCATCTCAATGTTTATCTTCCTGTTGTCCTCTATCGACGTCGCCCTCCAGAACTCCTCGAAGCTTATGTCCCCGTTTGGGTGCAGGCGCCTGTGCTCCTCGCGCCAGCGCTGGCCCATCGAGTAGATAGGCAACCCGAGATCTTTGGATAGGAGGTTTGCCAGTGTAGATTTACCCGATGCCGGAAGCCCGGATATGACAACTGCCGGGAGTTCTCCACTTTTTGTTACCATGCCTCTCCGCAAGCTCTTTAACCAATATCGTATTTATAGATATTGCCGGGGCTGTCATTCGGCTTCCGTGATGGCGCCGATGCCCATTACCTTCTTTATGGCCCCCTTAACCTTTCCGACGTCCCTGGCGTCGCACGATACAATAAGCTTCTGCCTGCTATCAAGCGTTGATGTCAGTGTCTTTACAAGCGGCGACAGCTCCTGCAGGCTCCCTATCAGCCCTCCCTTCTTGTCAACCACCGGTATGTCCCCGCCGTCACTTCTGAATTTCATGGTCTTTACCGTGTACTGCCCGTCCTTAAGGCCCGTTTTTTCTATAAGCTCATTTATTTCCCGTAGTTTTATTGCATCGGAGACATGATCAAAATACGCTCTTTTGAAAAGCCTCCTGTTCATCACCCTTGTCATGAGCTCCCTCGACGCGCTTATGCCGATCAGCCTGTGCGTCATCTCGAAATCATTCAACGACTTCAGTTCGGCTGGATCCATCTCCCCAGAGGCAATGGCAAGGTCGACCGCATTTTCGTACATGCCCTGTGCGATAAGGCTTGCATGATGGCGGTACACCGAGGTGAACATAGAATACCTTGCTATGAGCAGGGACTCTATGCTGACTATGCCCTGCCTGTATATCGCTGGTTTGCCCTTGTATATTCTTATATTGTCCTTGATGTTCTGATAATCTACCACGCCATATGCAACCCCGCTGTACATCGCATCCCTCAATAGGTAATCCAAGCGGTCCGCTCCGAACGAACCGGTAACGAGCTCGCCGAAGCCCCTTTCGCTGTAGAGCTCCAGAAGCTTCTTGTGCGAAAGGGTAGAATCCTGTATGACATCCTTTATCGAGCTTTTCCGTACTAGCTCCTCGCCCGCCTTTTCGTGCGTGGTCTTGAGGTGCCTTTCCAGAAGCGCATCAGAGCAGTGCGAGAACGCCGCATGGCCTATGTCGTGGAGCAGGCCAACACCTTCCAGCTCCTCATTCTTTTCCTCCAGACGCCTGAGTATCTCTCCTGTTATGTGCATCGTGCCTATCGAATGCTCGAACCTCGTGTGGTTAGCGCCGGGGTATACAAGGTATCCAAAGCCTATCTGTTTCACGTAGCGCAGTTTCTGTATGTGGCTGTCTTCTATGAGCGCCAGCTGCACATCGCTTGGCACTATCGAACCCACAACTGTGTCTCTTATGTGCAACATTGGCTCACGATATCGGCGCGGGGGTTGGCTTTGCAGGGTTGGAGGACGGTTTCATGTTCGAAAAAAAGATTGTGACCAGTATTATTATGTCCAGCAAAAGGCAGTATATGCAGAGGCTCCCTTGCAGTATCTGCGATGCGACCGAATAGAGCACCGCCCCGGCCCCCGCAATGGACCAGAGGAAAACATACGTCTCGTTCTTGAATAGCATATATGCGGCCAGAAGGAAGAGTATAAACCCCAGTACCGACAATGGCACCCCCGCTATTGCCGAATACGGGCCCGTGATCACGGATTCGCAGTTTATCAATCCCGAGTTTGGGCATGCAAGGATTGCTGAGTCGTACTTTGATGCCGTCAGATAGGCTGACACTATCAGCCCAAGCACTATCAGGGCATACAGTACGTTCTTCAGTTTCAATCCCTCACCTTTCTTTCTTTATTTTGTCCGCAAAAGACTTTATAACATTATCGAAACCGCCGCCTTTCGGGCTAAGTTCATAGCTTACCAGCACTATCGGCTTGTTTGAGCTGATCAGGTTCCTGAGGTTGGTCGGCGTTGCGGAGACCACAGAGTCGCATTCTGCCCCGTTTATCGTGGCTTCGAGGTCTTTTATCTGCCTTGCGCTATAACCCATCGCAGGCAGCTCCTTCTCCAGTTGCGGATATCTCACGAACGTCTCCTTTATCGTTCCTACCGCGAAGTCCTTTGCGGTCACAATGGCCGATGCGCCGTACTGCCTTGCAGCGACCGTGCCCGCGCCGAACTGCATGTTGCCGTGCGTTATCGTTGGCCCGTCCTCCACCACAAGCACTCTTTTCCCCTTTATCTGGTTAGGTGAATCTGCCTTGACCACCGAATCCGCGTAGAAGAGCTTTGCGCGTGGGTTTATCCTTTTGACGTTGGCGGTGACCATGTCGATCTCATCCTTTGTCGCTGAGTTCACCTTGTTCATGACTATGACATCGGCCATCATTGCCGCGGTCGCTCCCGGATAATAGCTCACCTCGTTGCCAGCCCTTAACGGGTCCGTGACCGTGATGAAGAGATCCGGCCTGTAAAATGGGGTATCATTGTTCCCGCCGTCCCATATTATGATATCTGCCTCCTTCTCCGCCTGCCTGAGTATCTTCTCGTAGTCCACCCCTGCATACATGATGAGCCCGTTCTTTATAGGGAGCTCGTACTCCTCCCTCTCCTCTATGGTGCACTTATATTTGTCGAGATCCTTCATTGTGCCGAAGCGCTCCACGACCTGTTCGCGCAGGTCGCCGTACGGCATCGGGTGCCTAACAAGAACCACCTTCAATCCCGCCCTTTTCAGTATGGCTGCAACATATCTGGTCGTCTGTGATTTTCCACAGCCGGTCCTTACCGCGCATACGGAAATGACGGGCTTTGAGGACTTGAGCATCGTATGTTCCGGAGAGAGCAGCCAGAAATCCGCCCCGCTCGCGTTGACCAATGTCGCCTTCTGCATCACCTGGTCGTAGCTCAGGTCGCTATACGACAGAACGCATACATCTACTTTTAACTTTTTGATAAGAGTGGGCAGTTCTTTTTCTTCATAGATTTTGATCCCTTTTGGGTATAATTTCCCGGAAAGTTCCTTAGGATAAGTCCTATCGGATATATATGGAATTTGCTCCGCAGTAAAGGCTACCACCTCGTAGGTCGGGTCATTTTTGAATACTGTATCAAAGTTAAAGAAGTCCCTACCCGCGGCTCCCAGTATGATTATTCTCTTATTCATGTTACCCCCGTTTACTAATTGCAAGGAAATTTATTAAGCCTGCTGATTTGATATCTCTCTATGGCCTTTCTGATAATAGATACAAGCTCCATAATATTCGGCTTCTCTAACAAAAAGGACGTTTTTGAGATAGCAAGCAGGAGATTTCCTGGCCATGGCATGCTAATCTCTGCCGGGATCCTGCGCGAGCTTTCGAAACTTGCTGCAAACAGGGGTGCAAAGGGCGCCGGAGCAAAAACAGCCCTAGCCGCACTAAGCTATAAAAAGGTTAACGTGGATAACACTACAAGGAGCGTCGATTCGTGGGTATACGCAAAATCCCGGGAATATCCGCACTCGGTGGTTGTCACAAACGACACCGAACTGTATAAAAAGCTTAAGTCAGCTAATATAAAGTGCCTTAAGCTCACCAAGGCCGGGCTTCTTAGGTAATCATTTTTCTATTTATCATGGTGATGAATTGTACAAGGTGTATTCCGTAAACGATGTTTTCAAGCTGCCTCCCGAGCATTTCGGCGACAATCTGGAGGGCGTAGCTATAGAAGTCCTGAGAAGAAAATATGAAGGGCAGATAGACAAGGAGATAGGGGTAATAGTGGCGGTTTTTGACGTCAGCGACATAAGCGACGGCGAGATATTTGCCGGAGATCCATCAACGCATCACAATGCCAAGTTCAAGATACTGGCGTTTATGCCAACGGTCGAGGAGATAGTTGCGGGGGAGGTGTCAGAGCTTGTCGAGTTCGGCGCGTTCGTAAGGATAGGCCCAATGGAGGGTCTGGTCCACGTCTCCCAGATAGCCAATGATTTCCTGTCGTTTGACAAGAAGACCCCGGCATTCATTTCAAAGAAGACCGGAAAGAACCTGAAGAAAGGAGATCTGGTCTATGCCAAGATATCTACTGTGAGCATGAAGAAGACGGTCAAGGATTCGAAGATAGCGCTTACGATGAAGCCCGAAGGATTGGGAAAGATGGAATGGATAGCATCCGAGGGCAAGAAAGGCAGGAAGGACGAGAGGGGCGGAAGCAAGAGGAGCAAGAGATAAATAGCAGAATGAGAAACAATTGGTGATGCAATGGAAGGAAAAGCATGCAAGAACTGCAGGATGATAATAACGCACGGGGAAAAGTGCCCGCTTTGCGGTGGCACAGACCTTACGAACAAGTGGAGCAGCTACGTTGTCGTGCTAAACGCCGAGAAGTCAGACATAGCCAAGAAGCTAGGCGCGAAAATGAACAGCACCTATGCCTTGAACATAAAATAACACCAAAAGACCGCATTGTATGCCAACTAGATCCTTTTCCAGGAGGGAGTCGACCCCCGAATCCTCAGCAATGATGGAAAGGCACGGCTACGTCCTGCGTGAATTCAGCACAGAGCTGGCAAGCAGGCTGGATGCCGAGACCGCAAACAAGATTGTGGCTCTGTTCATGGAAAAGATCGGCAAGCCCAACCACTCCTCAAAGGACGGATATGTATCCGATGGGAATATAAAAGAATTTTGGACAAAATTTGGACAGCTCATACCAGTGAAAATGAGAAAGGACGCACTTGACGAGCTGGCGAACGGGGGATCTGTCAGCGACGTCTTGATAATTTTTGGGGCCATAACCCACGCAGCAATTGCCTGTGGCAACAAGGAAGCGTCGCATGCTTTGGATGCAATATACAGGTTTGCAAAAGAGGAGATGAAATAAACCTATTTCACCCTTTTCCTCCCTTTCTTAATTTATCCGGGCCTTAGGCGCCATCTTGTCCTGAATATGAATCAAGTTATGTTGGTTACCTGATTTTTACTACATCCCCGAAGCCATCCCCTATCTTATAGGCAATATATCTATCCGGCTTCTTCGGTTCGCATCCCGGGAAAAACTTTACTCTTGCCACATAGCCCTTCTTGTGATTCTCCACGAAAATGTCCTCAAAGAGCCTAAGGTTGACTAAGCTTTCCGCAAGGTCTCCAGGGCCCACATCTTGCTTTGGGTTCACGAAAAGAACCCTGTGGTATCCATCTTCCTTCCTGCTCCCGCTCTCCTTCGCATTGACTTTGCCCACAAACCCACCAAAATTATGATAATCAGGATATGAATGGTTCTATTCTCACATTAACTGATCCAGAAACCTTCATGACATCAGATATATGCCTTGCTACGTCCCTTTCCCTGCAAATGGCTTTCCCCATCATGCCGTTGCTGTTCGTATACACGATGACCTTCCTGTCAAGCCCAAAAACCTCTCTAATGCGTTCATAGATCCACCGAAATAATCGTTATGGGAGAAGAGGGAGTAGGAAGGATGCCAGGATGTATGAATGTTGGTTGGTGGAAACATGGTACGTGCAAACCCATTGAAATAACGTATCAGTAGCACGTTAATGGCACCCACCTACTCACCTAAGTATGTTAGTTGGCTTTCTGATTTATATAGACTTTGAAATTTTACAAATTGTGCAATAAAATTAGTTATTTTGTAAAATAATTCCCTCTAGGGGTTCATAACCTAAAATCTGGCTCCCAAACGATTTTGTTGTATTCTTTAGCAGAATCGATGCTCCTAATAGGCAATCTCCCAAATAATATATC
>DAIDAE010000028.1 GCA_027310755.1 Candidatus Micrarchaeaceae archaeon
AAATAATAGTAACAGAAAGTAAGGACTTATTTTCGAGTCTATTTCGTGTTTTTATGACACAAAATGCATTAAAAGGCAAAGTGATAGCCGCAGTAAGGATTCGCGGTCGCGTCAACGTAAGGTATAGCATTGCGGAGACGATGGACAGGCTGAACCTCAAGCGGGTAAACAACTGCACGCTCATAAAGGTCACGGATCCGTATCTTGGCATGCTGAAGAAATGCGTCAACCACATAGCATATGGTGAAGTGGACGAGGAGACGCTAGCAAAGCTTGTTACCAAGTACGCGCTTAATGTGGACCCGAAGGGCGTAATAACCGGAAAGGTCGATGTAAATGGATTGAAGGAGAAGATGCCGATGAGGCTGCATCCTCCAAGACACGGCATGAAAAGCGTGAGGAGGCACTTCAACCAGGGTGGCCAATTAGGCTACATGGGCAGGGAGATAAACGGACTTATAGCAAGGATGGTATAAAACAGTGATATTAATGGTTTTAAGGAAGGAAAAGAAGAACAGGAAATTCTTCGGCACAAGGAGATGGGGTGTCGGCAACATCAAGAATGCGAGGGGAGCAGGAGGCCGGGGAGGGGTCGGTGAAATCGGGCGTCTTAGGAAGCACGACTTCACTTACATAACGGCGAAAGCGCCCTGGATGCTTAGGAAGAAGGGATTTACCCCTGTCAATAAGAAGAAGATGAAGGAGATAACGCTAAGACAGATCAATGGAATGCTCATGGTTTCAACGGAGCCGAAGGCGGTCCTTGAATTCAGGAACTACAAGGTGTTGAGCAACGGGAAGCTCGAGAAGCCGGCTATAATCAAGGCATCCGGCTTTTCAAAGAACGCCGCAGAAAAGATAAGGGACGCCGGCGGCGAGATTGTTGTTTTGGCTAACAAAGATGCAAAGGCAGAGGAAGGGAAGGCCACAGCATAATTTCATAAAGGCAGTCTACTATGGAATCACTCAAAATAGCTTTTTTCACCGACTCATTTTTGCCGGCACACGACGGAGTCGTATCCTCGATCCTCAACTTCAGAAGGGAGCTTGCAAAACGCGGCCATGAAGTTTACATATTTGCGCCTGCCACCCCACAGACAAGAGCAATGATAAAGGACCAGAAGAACGTTATACTCATAAGGGGCATGAAATTCAGGAAGTACCCGCAGTACAGCTTCGCCCTGCTTCCATTTACATCAGCATCAAGGTTCGATGAGATAAGCCCCGACATAGTGCACTCACATACGCCAATAATAATGGGCACATGGGCCCTCGCGCTCGCAAAGATGAACAAGATACCAATAGTAAGCACTTTCCACACCCTTTTCACCGATAAATATGTCATACAGGAATATGCGACTAAGAGGGCAGTAGACCTGATCCGCAGGTACTCGTGGAAATACGCCAGGTTCTACTACAACAAATGCACATTGACCATGGCCCCCTCCGGCACAATAAAGGAGCTCTTGGACAGGAAGCACATAAACAACACATATGTGGTTCCAAACGGCGTCGACATCAACAGATTTAACAAAAAAGTCGACGGATCCAGGATAAGGCGGAAGTTGAAGAAAAAGCGCGATGAGAAGATCGTCCTTTACGTGGGCAGGCTGAGCAGGGAGAAAAGGATAGAGACGCTCATAAAGGCCGCGCATTATCTTAGGGAGGATAACATACGGATCGTCTTTGCCGGCTCTGGCCCCGCCGCAAACTTCTACACTAGACGCGCTGCGAGCCATGCATCGGACGGCAACACCACCTTTACCGGATTTATTGACGATAAACTGCTTCCAGGCTATTACGCAGCTGCTGATGCATTTTGCATACCATCAACGTTCGAGACGCAGGGCATAGTCTCCCTGGAGGCGATGGCGTCGGGAAAGCCGGTCATAGGCGCCAACAGCATGGCGCTAAAGGAAATAATAAAAAACGGTAAAAACGGTGAAAAATTCAAGCCCAACGACAGTAAGGACTGTGCAAGAAAAATAAAAAAGGTTATAAATAACATAGATTCATATAATGAAACGGTAGGGACGGCCAGGAATTATTCTGTCGAGACAACCACCGATGAATTATTGAAGGTTTATAAAAAAGCAATAAATGAGGTAACAGTTTGACCATCTTTCTTTTTAAGGGGATTTACTGACGGATTCGAGCAATAGCGGACAGAGGCAGGAACATAGTGCAGCACCTGCTGTACAGCAGGGTCCAGCCCCGCCACAGGCCCATAGGCCGAAGCCGCCCGAGGGTGGAGAGACATCGTCCTTCAACCAGATTCTCAACAACGCGATAAAGGAGTCAAAAAACCCGGAAGTGGGCAAGCTCAAGGAGGAGATAGACGCGGTTAAGAAACAGCGCGGTGACACGATAGCCAAGGTCAAGGAAAACAGGCGGAGGCTGAACTACAAGGAGGCCGAGTCCGTTGCAATCGGGCGCCTGCTCGAAATAGAGAAGGGCAAGGACAAGGACAATGCAAAGAGGAAGAAGATAGGGTACCTGAAAAGGCTCAAGAACCAGCTGGAGTTCAAGATTTCCACCGAGGCGCAGTCCCTTACTGCAGAGAAGGACCTTGTAAGGAAGATCGAAGAGATAAATAAGGAGTTGAACGTCGCCTACAAGGCGATAAGGCTTGAGAGGAAGACGGAACTCGTGAAAAGCGATATTGAGGAGTGCAGGAAGAACATAAACGAGTTTGAGCTGAAGATAGCCGAGCACGATAAAAAGCTGGACGAACTTTACGATAAGCTCAGGAAACTACTAGGCATCGAACGCGCAAAGCGCGTGAAGCCGGCCACAAAGAAACGGGTGCAGTCACAGCAAATGCCGCAGGAGATAAACCTGGAGGACATTGCCGTGATAACGAAGAAGTCCAAGAAGGCCACGCAGGATGAAGACGCCGATGCCTAGACATTTCCAATGTAATGCTGCGAAAAAAGTGGAAGAGACAGGAAGGAACAGGCATGAAACAAGGCAAAATAAAAAGACGGAATAAAAACAAAAAAATAAAGCAAAAACAAAACAAAAATAAAATAAAACAAAATAAAACAAAACAATAAGTGATAAAAGTGAAAATTACATTTTTAGGAGGAGCAGAGGAAGTCGGCAGGAGCTGCATAATGGTTTCTACCGAAAAAACAAAGGTATTGCTTGACGCCGGGGTCAAGCTCGAGAAGGATAGGAACGACTATCCCCAGATAACAGAGAAGGAGATAAGGGCGGTGGACGGCATCTTTATAACGCATGCGCACCTCGACCATTGCTGCTATATACCGCACATATATTCGAAGGGGTACAACGGCAAGATCTTTACGACAAAGCCGACAATGGAGCTCCTTCTCATACAAATTGCGGACTACATAAGGCTGTCGAACCCGCCGGACGTGACAAAGGAGGGATTGGCCAGGATGGCAAAGAGCTTCAAGGTTGTAGATTACAGGAAGCCATTCATATTCAAGGACATGAGCATCGAATTCATACATGCGGGCCACATAATCGGGAGCGCGCTTATCAAGGTGTCATCAGGCGGCAAGAACATCATATACACGGGTGATATAAACCTGGCAAAGACGAAACTGCTCGAAGGAGCAGACATGAAGAATCTGAGCGCCGATACCCTAATAACAGAAAGCACATACGGGGGGATCAAGGACATATTCCCCAATGAAAAGGACCAGGCGGGGCAGATGATACACAGCATAAAGGACACGCTGCAGCAGGGGGGCAAGGTGATAATACCGAGCTTCGGCGTCGGCAGGGCGCAGGAAGTGCTGCTTTTCCTGGATGATTTCATGAATTCGGGCCTGCTTCCGAAGGTTCCTATATACGTGGACGGCGTGATCCCGAAGGTCATGAGGATACACAGGCATAATGTGATATACTGCAGGGAGGAGATACAGAGGAAGATCCTGATGAGCGACTACGACCCGTTCAAGAGCGAAAATTTCGTTATAGTCGACAAAAAGGGTATGCGGAACAAGATAACTGACAACAGCGAGGCGAGTATAATAGTCACAACCAGCGGCATGCTCACCGGCGGGCCAGTGGTATTTTACCTGAAGAAACTAGCAAGCAAGCCAACCACGAAGATGATTCTCGTGGGCTATCAGGCTGAGGGAACGGCCGGGCGCATGCTGCAGGACGGCGTAAAGGAGCTTGACTTCCACGAGGAGAGGCTCAGAATACGCATGAAGGTCGAGGTCTATCATATGTCTGCGCATGCGGACAGGAAACAGCTTGAGCTCATCCCAAAAAAGATACTTGGGATAAGGAACATATTCATAGTCCACGGGGAGAAGGACAAGGCGACCTCCCTGGCCCAGGCGCTGAGCAAAAGGTTCAGGGTCACAATACCAAAGATAGGGGAGTCGTACAATATCTGATGGCAGAGCCCATTTCTGTAGCCCGGTAGCACGCCATTACGAAAGGCATTTATAACCTGCTTTGGAATAACCTACCTTAAGAATAACAGGGAGAACATGGCAAAGGCACAACCCTCCAAAAGAGCTAAGTATTCTAAGGAGGTCGAGGAGATCAGGCGGATGCGAGACCTCAGCAGGATACTGAAGGCCGGCGACGTAGAGAATGCCCTGCTCTCCAATTCCGCAAAGGACTCGGAGACCATGAACGACAACGTTCTTGATAATCTTCTGGACAACGTGAATAACAGTGGGCGGGGCAGTGAGAGAAGCCTCGAGCTCATCGAGAACCTTACAGGATCAGCAAGGAGGGTAAAAGCGAAGGCATACCCAAAAAGGCGCGCAACGGGGGCGAAGCCCAGGGCAACGCACGCAAAGAGGAAAGGCAGGAAAAGATAACGCTATTTCTAGAGTCTCAAAAGTATTAATAATCATAACAAGCAGAGTCTCTTTTGTAGGTGTTTCAATACCAACAATTCCAAGAACTCATGGACCTGCACCGGCATTCTTTGGCTACGGCACCTACGACGCTGCCACCAACATGGCCATAGATGAGGCGCTTTTTCAGCATGCAAGGGAGTCAGGCAGGACCACAATAAGGTTTTATGAGTTCACAAAGCCGTCGATAGTGCTTTCGTATTCCGACCATCCAGACAATGCAAGGCGGGAAAACATGGACGGGGTGGATCTTCTGAGAAGGATCACTGCTGGCAAACCGATATATGTGCATAACGGGACATTGTCATATAGCATAGCCGGGCCGATAAACGTCCCCGGCAGGGAGACTGCCACAACTGCGGCGGACATCCACAAATACTTCGGTTCTATCATAGCATACGCGATAGCGAGCGTCATAGATGATCCCGCCGCAAAGGTAGAATTGGGAAAGGCATACAGCATAAGGGTGAACGGAAAACCCATAGCGGGTCACGGGCAACATCTTGCTAAGGGTAGCACCTTCCTTTACCAGGGCATCATTGCTATCCTCCCATGGGATGCAGATCTGATAAACAAATTGCTTCATATAAGGCGCGAGGACTTCGAAGAGCTGAAGTCCCTCCCAAGCGTCAAAACGGCCGCCACAGTTCAGAGGAGCGTGGAGGAGTACAAGGCAAGGCTGATCAGGAAGATACTCGCGGCGGTCTACGATCCAGAAACCGATCCGATAGGCTCCAGGGAGATGTCGGAGATAATGCAGCTGGCGGTCGGCCTGAAAACTAAATACACAAGCGAAGACTGGCTAATGAAGGCAAAATACGTGGGCAGCGGGCAGTCCAACGGAATGGATATCACCCTTAAACTTGATTCAAGGTTCTGCCTGTTGTTTGAGGGATGAGCCACCCCATCGGTTATTGGACAAAAACCATATATATCAAAAAGAAGCAGATTCCAGTGTTTTTATTGCAACAACATTGCTTGTGGATGTGGCAAGCCTGCGGTTGCGGTGGACAAGAATAATGCAGATTGGTAGATAAATGAGGGAAAAATCAGTGCTTGTCCAAAAAAGTGCAGAGGAGGCGCACGAGCTCCTCCGTCACGCTCTGGCCGAGAGCGGGCTGCGCATAAATAATTTCGAGCAGGTCGGCTACGAATTCATTGCCCACACGCGTTCATCTGATGAGTCTGCTGGCGAAGTCATATGCGCAAGAATGGAAAAAGGTGAGAACGGTTCCACAGTGATAAGGATATCATCGGAGCATGAAGTCAAGTCTTTCTTTCAATTTGCGCAGAAAGTCCGGGACATCGAGAACGTGCACAAAATAATTCATGCGCTCGCGAGGCGCACAAATGTCACCCATTTGAACAGAAGATAAAGTGATAATCTGACTCTGTATAATTCAGTTCGTGTCTAAATGAGTGTAGAAGTGAAAATAGCTACTAGAACCGAGGTTCCCGAGATCGGGCGTTTTTTGAGGTCCATCGGTAAGAATGGAATGTCTTCAGAGTACTTATGGGATTTTGATGTGTGGTTGACTGTTAGGGACATGGGAGGTGCTCTCATCGGCTGTGACGCGCTCGAAAGGCGTAGTAAGCTGCTACATGGACACTCACTCGCTGTGCGCAAAGACCACAGAAAGCAGGGCATAGCCCGTGCGATTATCGAGCATGGTTTTATTCATTACATGGACAGTGGTGACACGCGCGTGGTCTTCACCCACTTCTATAATAAGAAAATGTACGAGCGCATGGGATTCACAATGGCAGACAAGGCCCATTACGCACATTTGGATGACATCGGTGCGAGAGAACTGCACAGGTCGACCATGGTGTTGATAAGAATAAAGGAATAAATAGCCTAATTATGTTAAATTTATTACGATGGGCTCTTGGCTCAATGGTAGAGCGCCCGCTTTGCAAGCGGGAGGTTGCGGGTTCGATTCCCGCAGAGTCCAGTCATATTTTACGGCGCTGAATCGACGACATAAATAAAACATAGGATTAAATATCTTGATAAGGTGAGGTATCACAAGTGATAACGTGAACATTCCATCAAAGGGGATTACTAAAGAAGAAATAGCGGAGAAGGAGCAGAGCGCATTGCACAGAATTTTCGTGCACGGCCTATTAAGAAGGCCCTTAGAGAAACCGCAAGGACGCTTATCTCGTCTTTCTACTCCATAATAATGAGTCCATCGAACCCCGGCAGCGTGGATGCCAAGCCCTCCATTTATTGGTGCAATAAAGGTCGCAGCAAGATATAAATATTGCCTGGAACAGACATCTTCCTTATGTCACAGGCAACTGCAACCAAACCACTACGAATTTTCATAATCTGTCCCGTTAGGGATGCAACTGATGAGGAACGGACGATAATTGCTGATTATATAGCTAAGCTTGAAAGTGAGGGTCACCACGTGCACTATCCCCCTAGAGATACTAATCAAAATGATCCGATAGGCCTCAGAATATGTACCCAAAACCGCGAGGCGATAAGAAATGCCGAAGAAGTGCATGTATACTGGAATGGGAAAAGCACAGGCAGCCTTTTTGACCTCGGAATGGCTTTCTCCATGGGGAAGAAAGTGGTATCGATAAATCCATCGGACGTCCTGCAGGGGATAACCGAAGGCAAGAAATCCTTCAACAACGTCCTTGCAAGCATCTCCGGAATCAGGAGAATGTGAACTGATTAAGCATACTGAAGATGAAGAATGGAAACTAAAGAAGATAAATGAATTTGCTTGGAAGTACAAAAGCATGGTTTTCTACGAAGACAAGCCGGACAATATAGCCTACTTCATTAGCAGGATAAAAATGCCACCATCCAGATTCATATTGGTTGAAGAGGATGGCACCCACAGGGAGGTCATATGACAACTATCGCGAGAGGTTGAGTATCTCAAGCGGAGGGGCGTATCCGCCGCTATAATTTGCGTACGGATCCGATACGTTGTAAACCTGCTCGTAGGTGGAGAAGTTGTACGCGGTGCAGTCATCGAAAGCGAGCATTATCGAAGGCGAGGTATCAAAATTTATCATACCTCCCAGTGCCATGTAGCTGCCATTCAATGTTATATTTTTTTCATCACCGCAGCTGATCGGGTCTATTTTGTACTTATAATCAGAGTATATATTCGCTTCACCTGCGAATAGCCATTCCGCATAGATCGTCGAATTTCTGTGCGCACTTGCGAACCCCACCATATCCTTTACTGTAGCTATCGAGGTGTTATAATATTGCGTATCGCTCTGCAGGTCTAATACGTCAGCCGATATCACCGCTAAGATTATGATTATAGCCAGGGCCGTCTTCCCTGTATCCCTGGACCTTAGCAGCAGTTCCAGCCCCAACGCGGCGATGACTATGGCCGGCAGCGTCAGCGCCTCCATTACATACGGCTGCTTGCTGTCAAGAACAATATAGGTGATTCCGTTCTGCGTTACAATGGCCGTGGGAAGCGCGGACATCATTACAAAATATACCAAGAACATCAGACCGAAGAAGTAGAGCCATTTATTTCTATTTATTGCCAGGAACATGGCAAGTAAGACCACTGCATAGAATAGCACACCCCAATATCTGAGAAACGAGTCGTATATGTATTGGGGCTGGTCCAACAGGAGAGGGATGTAGTAGCCCGGTCCACCGGTCACCATTGCGATTGAAATGTTTTGCGTTAGATTCATGTATGCCAGAGGCTGCGTCTCAAATTGGTATATTGTGATCGAGTGATATACTTCCGGGTAGAGGAGAAAGTTTCCTGCCTCGATTTGGTAAAGGAAACCAGAGAAGGAGTATGCGACTACGAACCCAACCACGACTATCACAAAGGCTAACATGTTGGCGCGCAATTCCGTCCCCATCTTTCCCTTTTCGATAATGCTTTTTACCGAGACTATGATCAGGAATATTACAAGAAAGACCAATGTGGCCGAGCCGAACGGATTGGTTATGAAACCCAACCCAACGAAGAGCCCGGAAAGAAAGAGCGCGACATATGTTTCCCTGGCGGTCTTGCCGTCAAGCCCCCTAATGAAGAGATATATTCCGATAGTGCATGCCATGGCCAAGGGGACCTGGGGCTCAAGCTGCGTCGCAAACAATACATCAAGAGGAAAGAAGGCAAAAAGGATGCATCCGATTGCAGCCGCTCTCCTGTTTGCAATGCGCTCTATAATAAGGAAAATGAACAATGCCTCCACTAAGGAAGTGAATATTATGTAGTACAGTGCAAGGTTTACGTCGTATCCGAAGATCTGCCCCAGCATTATCTCAGGGTACATCAGACCTACGTAAAATTGGAACGCCTCTGCCGGATTGAAGATTCCGCTTGTGAGGTTGCTGAAGTTCGCATTTCTGTATGCGGTGAAATCATAAGTGTTGTGGTAAATTACGGAGCTGACTATGCGTGTATAGTAAATGCCCTCATCTTGCGTGTTCGCAAATATGGGACCCGTGTAGCACAGGAGCCTCACCATCAGTACGGCAAACAGTAGAAGGGCGATGAGTGCGATACGTGTTTCATTAGATCTCAGGCGGTCCTTCGCCTTGCGATTAATAAGCGACTTCTTCATTGCATCAAAACATAAGTTCTACAACAAATATCTTTATTAACGATGCAGATACCAATCCAGACTTCATCGAGCTTTGTTTGTCAGTCTATATAGGCCGTGCCTGACTCTACCAGGGATAAACCTCCACGCACGCGTGTGCGACATCCTCAGTCCTATTGTAGTGAAGAATATGGACAGGAATGCGGGTCTTATGCCACCTTTTACTACTTTATATACTATGGGCACC
>DAIDAE010000029.1 GCA_027310755.1 Candidatus Micrarchaeaceae archaeon
TCCAGATATAGAGTATTCAATCCGGAGTATATCCGGTTAAAAACTTTTTGTGATGGGAGGTTATGGTGAAAGACGATAAGCAGATGCAGGCATCTGTGGATCAGATAACAAAGCTGATGGATTCTCTGATCTCTGATACCAGTGTTCCGAAGAACGTGAGGGGCGCGGTGGGCGAGGCGAAGGCCAAGCTGAACGCCGCGGGAGACTATACGGAGAGGGTGTCATCCGCGATCTACAAGATAGACGAGGTAAGCACAGACATAAACCTGCCTCCGCAGGCCAGGACCGTGATATGGAACATACTGAGCGCGCTTGAGTCTATCAAGGAAGATCCATAACACAATCATCATGCCCGGGGAGAATCTGGATAATCCAGTTAGGGAGCTTGCAAGGGTGCTGTCACAATCAAGGATAGTGCTATCCGGGGACATCGGCAATGCGCAGCTCGGGCAGGTCAACATCGATCTGCTCGCCTCCAAGGTAATAGAATCGAAGGCGGAGAGCGCCGCGGCGCTGAACATAGTTTCTGCCGAGGAAATATCAGCGATAATCAACATGATGAAGGTTGACAAGACGCCTGTTCCTATAGAAGTAATAAGGTCGGCTGACTTCAAGCCAGAGGCTGCCGATATTGACGCAAGATACACCGTAAACAACCGGCCCAACGACCGTGCAAGCGGCAGCGCGAGCGATTTTGTAAGCTATTTCAGCAACAGGCTGACAAAGATAAAGACCCTGATTCAGACCCACAGGAATTATACGCTTCTGCCAAGCATAGACTCGATGAAAAGCCTTACAAGCGGAAGGGAAGTGTGTATTGCGGGCATCGTCACGCAAAAGATAGTGACCAAGAAGGGAAACATAATGGTCACAATCGAGGACGAAACAGGGGAATCTAAGGTCATGTTCATGGCGGGAACATCGCAGCAGGCCAGGGACCTGCTCCAGAAGTCCCAGAACATAATAAACGATGAAGTAATTGCCGTTAAGGGAAAGACATCGAACATCTTCGTGATTGCAAGCGAGATGATATGGCCCGACATACCGATAATGAAGAGGAAGGAGGTAGAGGAGGATGTCGCCATCGCCTTCATGTCCGACATTCACATAGGGAGCAAGAGGTTCATGCAGAAGAACTTCGAGCGCATGCTGCAGTGGCTCAACGGCAACGTAAACGAAAGGAGGAACCTGGCCGCAAAGATAAAATACATCGTGATGGCCGGCGATGTTGCGGATGGAATAGGTGTTTATCCCGGCCAGGAGAACGACCTTGCGATTTTCGACATCTATGACCAATATGCGATGCTCTTCAAGTACATCGACGCCATACCGGATTACATACACGTTTTCGTGATGCCAGGAAACCATGATGCGGTCCAGAGGGCCGAGCCACAGCCCCCGCTTACTAATGAGTTGATCAGGAACTTCAGGAAGGATAATGTGCACATCCTGTCAAATCCGAGCTGGGTGAATGCGCACGGATTGGATATTCTTGCTTATCATGGAACTTCCCTTGATTCAATCATAAGCGCGATACCGGGGACCAGCTACGCGGCGCCGGAGAAGGCGATGATAGAGGTACTGAAAAGAAGGCATCTTTCCCCCATATACGGGGGCAATGTAATAGTCCCCAGCAAGGAGGACAACCTTGTCATAGAGAAGGTTCCGGACATAATGCATTTCGGGCACATACACAAGAATGCGATCGCGGATTACCACGGAGTGGGAATAGTGAACAGCGGGACATGGCAGGCGAGGACAGACTTCCAGATAAGGCAGGGACACATACCAAGCCCGTGCGTGCTTCCAGTGTATGAGGCGAAGAGTCAGGTCTTCAGCCAGATAAATTTCAATAGTGAGCAATGATGAAAACAGAGAATGTAATGATACCATCTTCAAAGGGCAAGATATCTGCTGTAATCCATCATCCGGAGAAGAAAAGTTACAAACTTGCTATTCTTTGCCCAGGTTATCTAGATTCAAAAGACTATCCGCACATTACTGGACTGGCAAAAACGTTGTGTGAGGAAGGTTATACTGCAGTAAGATTCGATACAACCGGAATTTGGGACAGCGAGGGGGATATTTCCTCTTATACAACAACCCAGTATCTCGAAGATGTGAAAAATGTTATCGAATTCATGCTCAAACAGGCAGAGTACAAGCACATTTTGGTAGGTGGACACAGTAGAGGGGGTCAGGTTTCATTACTTTATGCGGCCAGAGATCCGAGAGTATCCGTTGCAGTAGCAATAATGCCTTCTGGCAGAAGCACATACGATGATGAAAGAATGGATGAATGGAGAAGAACAGGATTTAGCACAATTAAAAGGACAATACCTGGAAGTAAGGAAAAAAGGACATTCAATGTGCCGATTGCTTATTCAGATGACAAAGATAAATACGATGTTGTAGCGGACGTCAAGAAGATAAAGGTACAAACGATCTTCATTGCTGGAGAGATTGATGATTCCTGTCCAAAAGAAATGATAAAAGAGATCTTTGACAGTGCTCATGAACCAAAGAGATTCGTAATAATGCCGAAGATGGGGCACGATTACAGGCTCAGCGAACATGAGATTATGCTTGTGGACATGACAATTGTAAAATTATTGAAGGAGTTAAGAGTATGAAGATAGAACAGTACTTTAGTGAGCTTACGCAACAATTCGAGAAAGCCAATGCAGTAGCCATAGCCGCAAGGGAACGCGGTTATGACCCTGAATTATTCGTTGAAATAAAGTCTGCACCAGACCTTGCATCGAGGATAGAGGGAATCATGGGCATAGGAGGCCTTGCAGAGGAGATTAGGAAACGTGGTGAGGGGAAAACAAGGCAGGAACTGGCCTTCGAGATGGCAAAGGAGATCTGCACCAATCCAAAATTTCAAAAGGAGACCGCAGAAAGGATAACACTGGCGGTAAGGGTAGGGCTTAGCATCCTGACGGAGGGAATACTTGTGGCCCCTACTGAAGGGTTGCAGGGTGTGGAGATACACAAGAACCCTGATGGAACTGATTATGTTGCGGTGCTCTATGCGGGACCAATAAGGGGCGCCGGAGGGACAAGCGCAGCGTTGTCTGTTGTGCTTGCAGACCTAGCAAGGAGGCAGTTTGGCATAGGCAACTACAAGGCGACGCAGAGCGAGGTGGAGAGATGGCTGGAAGAGATGATGATATACCACACAAGGAAGGCCAGATTACAGTACCTGCCTCCGGAGGCGGATACGAGATGGATACTTGAAAACTGCCCCGTGTGCGTGGACGGGCTTCCTACGGAGGAAATGGAAGTAGGGATTCACAGGAACATGAAGAGGCTTGACAAGAACGGGGTTGAGCAGCCTATGACAAACAGGGTGAGGGGAGGGATAGGATTAGTGGTATGCGAGGGGATAGCGCAGAAGGCTAAGAATGTATTGAAATTCTCAAAGATGGCCGGACTTGACTGGAGCTGGCTTAACAACGTGATAAGGGTAGAGAAGACTGCTGCAACGCAGAGCTCTGCGGAGGACAAGAAGGATGCCGTATTCCTCAGCGAACTGGTGGCAGGAAGGCCAATATTCGCCTATCCGAATTATCCGGGAAGCTTTAGGCTAAGATATGGAAGAAGCAGGTACACAGGAATAGCCGCAAAGGGCTTCAGCCCTGCTACTATGTACATACTTGAAGAATTTATCGTAACAGGAACTCAAGTCAAGGTCGAGAAGCCAGGGAAGGGATGCATTGCAACGCCGGTAGACAGCATAGAAGGGCCATTCGTGAAGCTGAAATCAGGAGAGGCGATGAGAATCAACACAGTGGATGAGGCAAAAGGAGTAATCGGAATGGTTGCAAAGATACTTTCCGTTGGTGACGTTCTAATAACATATGGTGATTTCAAGAAAACCAATACGCCAATGCAGCCTACAAGCTATGTTGAGGAGTACTGGTATGCGCAATTGCAATCAAAGGGATTCAATGGTGCCATTTTCGAGCCCTCTTTCGCTGAAGCATACCGGTTGTCAAAGGCATATGATGTTCCGATACATCCAAGATGGCTGTATGAGTACTCTGATGTTTCATCAAATGATCTGAAGGAGCTGGGCAGAGCGATAATCAGCAGTAATGTGACTAAGACTGCTGATAGCGTATTCGCAGTAAAGGAGCTTAGGATACCAATCTCAAGCCCTGGAATAAGGAATTCCTTGGAAAGACTGTGCATTCCTCACTTCGATGATGGAGAATCAATTACGCTTAAGGAGGACGATGCGCAGAGCCTGCTATGTTCATTGGGTTTCACAAAGGATGAGGCACTTAGGATAGATGAAAAGGTGCTGGAGAACTATGATATAAGCAAGGAGACCATAGAACTCATGAATGCTATTGCTCCCTTCAAGATAATGAAGAGGTCCACAAGGATAGGGGCCAGGATGGGAAGGCCTGAGAAGGCAAAGGAGAGACTAATGACTCCTGCTCCGAATGTTCTTTTCCCGATTGGAGAACATGGCGCGAAAGATAGAAATTTATATAAAGCATATATGGAAGACAAAAGAAAGCTCGGGACTGGAGCTATATCGATAGAAATAGCAAAGTACAGATGCAAACTAGGCAAAGAGTATATCTTGAGCCCATATTGTAAAGTGCATAAGTCTGGAGCACAGCTGGAAAGGCTTTGCGAGAAGTGTGGAAGGATAACTAACAAGGACTTATGTCCAGTATGCAATAGCAAGACTGCAGGATATGGCAATATCAGTGTGAATCTTGCAACGCAGATAGACGCTATAGTGAGTGAGCTTGGGATACAAACACTCCCAAAGAGCATGAAGGGTGTGAAAGGACTCGTAAGCAGAGATAAAATAGCAGAGCCTTTGGAAAAGGGAATTCTCAGAAGTGTTCATGGGATAACTATATTCAAGGATGGAACAACTAGATTTGATGCTACAGATACTCCAATAACGCATTTCTACCCTAGAGAGATAGGAACTAGTGTGGAAAGATTGAGGGAGCTTGGATATACTGAAGACTATCTCGGAAAGAAGCTAGAGAACCCGGACCAGCTCGTGGAGATGAGGCACCAGGATGTGATACTGAATAGGAGAGGGGGAGAATATTTCCTGAAAGTTGCAAATTTCATAGACGATCTATTAGTAAAGTTCTACAAATTGGAGCCATTCTATAAGATAAAGACCACAAATGAGCTTATTGGACACAACGTAATTACGCTTTCACCGCACACGTCCTGCGGAGTCCTTGGGAGAATCATTGGTTACACAGAAGCCTCAGTAGGTTTTGCCCACCCATACACAATCTCAGCAAGAAGAAGGAATTGTGATGGGGACGAAGATACCACTATGCTGCTACTGGATGGACTCATTAACTTCTCTAGAAAGTATCTGCCAGTGACCATTGGGGGCACGATGGACGCTAGTTTGATTTTAACATTGCATGTGCTTCCGGAAGAGGTAGACGACGAAGTCCACGATATGGAGATAGTGAAGGAATATGGACTAGAATTCTACGATAAAACTTTAACTAGATGCCCTGCTGGAGAGATGAAAGTGGAAAAAGTGAGCTCAAGATTAAAGACAGATACCATCTATGATGGATTGAACTTTACTCACATAGCAAGCAATGGAGTGGTAACAAATGCACCATATAGGAGCATTTATACTAGACTGAAGACTATGCAGGAGAAGATAGATCTTCAATTTAAATTAAATGATAAATTATTTACTATAGACAAGAGCGACTGCGCGAGAAGGCTTATAATAAGCCACTTTATTCCTGACCTTATGGGAAACCTTCACTCATTCTCCAAGCAGACATTCAGATGTGTGTCTTGTAATGCGAAGTATAGAAGAGTGCCACTTGTAGGTAAATGCACAAGATGCCAAGGTAAGATAGTGCTTACAATTTCTAAGGGAGGAATAGAGAAGTATCTCAATGTTGCAACTGACCTTGCAAAGAGGTATAGCTTGGAGCCGTACATAACGCAGAGACTTATGCTGATTAAAGATGAAATAGAGACTCTCTTCGGAGGAGTGGGGGGAGGAGAAAGACCAATTGGGCAATTCTCTTTGCTCAATTATGCTTAACGCAGACAGAGCAAGAATGTTTATCATCTGAAAATTTCGTTGGAAGTTCGTGGAGGAGTTAGATAGCTTAGCGCGCTTTTCCTATTACGAACCGTTTTAGGTATCAGCAAGGTCAAGCTAAAACCTATATCAAAATCACTTCCATAGCGTTCTAAATTATCCTGTATTATGGAAGATATCCTACTAACATTTTCTAAATCTTCCTCAGTTGGAACGATAAAAACTAGTTTTGCAACACCGGGACAAAAATATGCTCGAAAGATATCCGCTTCTATTTCTCGATTGCGTTTCGCCTGCGAATCCAGAACTTGAAAAACAACCCTAGATTTACCTTTCTTTAGAGTAAATATTCCATCAGGCTTGAATGTCAATGCCTTGAGTTTATCCTTTGTTCTGTGCTGTATGTATAATATTTCATTGCCCTTAGATATGCTTATTATCTTTTTATGCAAATGTAAATTACCGAAATCTAGTATAGCCTCCTGAATAGTTTTATGGTAATCTTTCAAAAAATCACGAATATGCTAGGAACGATACACGTTTTCGTTTCTTTCTGCCGCGCTTTACATAAAATGTTACCCTGTGGGCCATATCATCACATTAATAGTTTGTCTCAAATACGTCTTTATCTCTTTGCATAGTCTAAGAATGTCCACACTATTATCTCTCTCTCTTACCCTTCCCAGACCCTCCTCGAGAGGGCCTGATCTGGCGATCCTAGGTAGAAAGGTCATATATAGTAGACGAACATGTAACAACGCTTAAATATTTCCTGTGCCGTACAAAATTACTAATGGTGGGTATAGAAAGTGCTGGTAAAAGAGCGTTTGGCCAGACCAAGTACGACATTAGTCTTTTGAGACCTACGTTAGAGGGTGAGCATTATAAATTTACCATCCTACTACCAGTCAGCGAGTTCTTTATCGGGAAAAAAGATGTGTCAAAGACAGTATTTACAGATGACGACGTAGGGGCGCTTAGAGACCTAATCAGAAAGGACTTCGATGGTATAACTTACTCATTTGGTGCAAAAAGTCCTTCCACTCAAGGAGATTGGATAGATAGGAAGGGGAAGATTGTCGTTAACGAACATGTGCTATTTGAAGTGTATACTCAAAAAACCGAGAAAGCAGTAGCTTATTTCACAGAATTGAAGGCGAGGCTGCTGATACACGCTAAGGAAGTTAGAAAAATGGAACAGGAGGATATAGTGATAGAGCAGAGGGAAGTTACATTCATACCTAGCAGAACGCTTGAGGCTTTAGGAAAGGGGCCTGAGCCAAAAGAAAGGCTTAAGTATTTAAAAAGATGATACCATGGTAGCAACAGATATAAGTGTAATTGGTCATGAAATGAGCGTACCGCAGGCAAAAGCCGTAGCTTTGCCGGAGACTGAAGGAGTATTCGTAGTTAGGTTTACAAGCCACGACGCTGACATTAGAGCCATGAGGGCGATGGGCAGAATCGATAGGGTATTTACAAACGAGAGAGGAGATAATTACATAAACAGAAGGCAACTTGAAGAGTTGCAGAGACTTGAAATACCATATAAAGTTGTAACTGCACCTCCATCTTATAAGCCATCCGCGCCTAAAACACTCAGAAGATAAGAAATCTAATTTTAATCCCATAGGCGTTTAGTCCACTTAAAGAAACTCTTAAAACTCCTACTTCTGGAGCCTTCCTACCCTCTCTCCTCCCCCTTCCCTATAAACTTTTGGGAAAAGTTTAAACAAAAGGATTGAAGGCTCTTGCTCTGCTTAAACTAATTTAGCTTGTACATTTTCCTAAAATCCTTCAACGAACCAATATAGATAATGGCTCTTTTTCAATTTTCTTCAGCTTTCTTATATAAGACGCCTTTACTTCCAACATTTAAAATTAGCCTCTTAATCTCTGTGCATAGGCTTCGCTAGCCATCTCCTTGAGTAGCTTCTTTCTTTGTGTTATTATCCTATCTACGATCTTTTCTACAAAGGCCCTCATTTTATGCACCTTTCAATAATATTCTCAACTTCTGATATATTATACTTTCCGTTGGCTATTCCATAGACCAAATCCAATACAGCTTCATCCGCAATCTCTACCTTCTTTCCATTCAATTCTATCACTGTGACTGCGCTAACAAACGCAGTTCTTTTATTACCGTCCAAGAACACATGACTCGTTATTATATCATGCAAAATAATTGCTGCTCTTTTGCCTAGTTTTTCGATCTTGTTGGCTTTCTGTATTATGAATTCTAGATTTCCTCTGTTGATTACTGTGCCCTTTTCACCGACCTTCTTGTTAATTTCAATAATCTCTTCGGCAGTTAATGACTCCAAGTATATCTCCTACAATATCTAAGCAAGCAACTTATTTTAAACATTCATGCTCCGCCCACCTGGCCCCACCC
>DAIDAE010000002.1 GCA_027310755.1 Candidatus Micrarchaeaceae archaeon
TTATATATTCGTACAGTCAGGGTATAAGCATGATGGTTTGTGAGAGATGCAAGCAAGAGACGTATAAGACCGAGACCTGCAACTACTGCGGCAGGAAGATCGATCTCAGGTGCGTCAAGTCATCACAGAAGGCATCGAAGACGGTAAGGCTCGTGATCTGCAAGGACGACTGGAGCAAAATGGAAAATAGGGCCATGTACAAGAACAAGAAGGAGCCGCAGCTCGCCCAGCCTGCAAAGAAGGCCTAGACCTTTTTAACTGATACCCTTACGATTCCTCCCTCGATGTCAATCTCCCTTACCAGCGCCCCCTCCACAAGTTTTTCGCCCAGCTTTGTCGAATTGAGCGCCTTTGCTATCATTTTTGAATTTGCCTTCAGTATGTTAGCCAATTCTCCGCTTGCCTCATAACCCAGCGCTATCTTGTCGGACTTTTTCAGTTTCAATTCCTTCCTTATCAGCTGGATCCCCCTTTCGAATTCCCTTGTCAGTGCCTCCTCCTTCAGCTCCCTGGTTATTTCCCTGTCCACGCTCGCCTTGCCATACCTGAATGTTACGGAGTCCCCTTCCTCGACCTTCTCCACCGTGGTGAAATGCTCCGGTTTTATCTCAACAGTTCCCTTGTCCGTGTGCAGGGAATAATACCCGTCTTTGTCTATGGCCCTTGTTATTTCCTCGGCATCTGCTTCCTTCAGCGCATCCGCAACCGCGCTGGCCCTCTCCTTGAAATCAGGGCCGATCTTCGCAAAAAGCGGCCTGACCTCCCTTTTCATCCCGGTTACCCTCTTCAGCTCTAGCCTCTTGGCGTTCACGTAATCCTCAACTATCGCCGACAGCCTCTGCAGCCCGGCAAACGATGCATCGTCCGTAAGCTCGAGCGTCACTTTTGCTACAGGCCACCTAAGCGATATTCCTGCCTTCTCCCTGCTGCTCAATATCGCCGTTATCGATGCCTGCGCGACAGCCATGTCCCTTTCCAGCTCAGCGTTTATCATCTTCCTGTCGGCCTTCGGCCACTTCTGGAAAAATATGGAGCCCTTTTCCTTTGCAAAGAGATCCTGGTATATGTTTTCTGATGTGAATGGCGTTGCCAGCGATAATAGCAATATCGTGTTGTAGAACACATAGCCCGTGACCGCCGCAAGCTTCCTCGCCTGCCCTCTCGTAGCGTCATTCGCCCTCTGCTTTGCCATCCTCAGGTAGAACCTGCTGAAATCCTCTATGGCAAAATTCCTTATCTGGCTTATCGCCTGGTCTATCATGTAGCTGTCCATGCAGCCCGTTACGTTCTCTATTAGAGTGTTCATCCTCGACAGGATGAAGAGGTCTTCGCTCTGCAGCCTCGCCGTGCCGGGCCTTCTCACTTTCCCTAAGTCGTATCTGGAGGCTTCCGCGAATTCTTTTACCAATTCCGCCATGTTGTAAAGCGTTATTATTTCCGTATCGGCCTCCCTGAGTTCGCCTTTCTTCAGCTTCATGTCCTGCCATCTTGGCTTGCTTGCGCACCACAGCCTGAAACCGTCAGCCGTGGTGATCTTCAAAAGTTCATCCGGGGTTACGGCGTTGCCATGACTCCTATGCATCTCCTCTCCGAACTCGTCCTTCATCATGCCCCCTATGGTCACTCTCCTGAACGGCGACTTTCCATGAGCACCAATTCCGGTCCTAAGCAATGTTGTGAACCATCCCCTTATCTGATCAAGGCTCTCAGTTATCCAGTCTGCAGGGTAAAGTTCCGCAAATTCCGCGTCATCCAAGCTCGATGTATGCGCGCTCCCAGAATCATACCAAACATCGAAGACATCCGGGACCCTTTTCATCATGCTGTCGCACTTCCGGCACTTAAATGTAATTTCATCAATCCTCGGCTTGTGTATGTCTATCTCCTTCAGGCCGGAGAGTCCGGTCCTTTTTTCCAGTTCATCAACGGATCCGAGCACCTCCGCCTCCCGGCAAGAGCCACATATCCATATTGGCAGGGGCGTTGACCAGTACCTTTGCCTGGACACGCACCAATCAGGGGAACTTTCAATTGCATCTGCAAACCATTTCTGTGCGAACTGCGGATACCATATTATTTTCTGGTTCTCGCTAAGCATCTTCTTCCTCATCTTCGATATGCTTATGAACCACTGGTCGGTGGCCCTGTATATCAGTTTGCTGTGGCATCTCCAGCAGTGCGGATAGCTGTGAACAATTGTTTCGACCGCCAGAAGGTCGCCGCCTTCCTTCAGGTCCTCCAGCACGGCTTCGTTGGCCTGGCCCGGCACATCAAGCCCCTTGTAGCGGCCGGCCTCATCCGTGTATTTTGCATGCACGTCTATGGGTGAGAATACCGCTATTTTGTTCTTCTTCGCAAGCGCGTAGTCCTCGGGCCCATGGCCAGGCGCAACATGCAATAGTCCTGTTCCTTCGCTGAGCGTGACAAACGCCTCTCCGTCTATGACCCTGTGGTATTTTGCGAAGCCCTTCTGCAGCGGCACCTTGTCCTCCAACGGACTCGTGTAGTATGTGCCTATAAGCTCAGACCCCGTAACCTCCGACTTTACCACTATGTTCTTCCCGCTTTTCTTTGAGAAGTCATCAAGCCTGTCCTTAGCCACTATATAGTTGTCCGCGCCATCCGATGCAATCACATACACGGCCTTTCCATTTGCGGCTATCGACATGTTCGAAGGCAGCGTCCATGGCGTTGTCGTCCATATCACGAGGTAGGTGTTCGGTTCCAGCTTCAGTTTTGATTTCGATGTCACCGCCCTGTACCTGACATATATCGCTTTATCAGATTCATCCTTGTATTCGACCTCGGGTCCCTGCACGCCGAGAACCGTCTCACAATGCGGGCAATACGCCAATGGCTTCAGGTCCTTGTACAGGAGTCCCTTGTCGCTCATTTTCTTGAACATTCCCCAAGATCTGGTCATGTAGTTTCTCTTGTAAGGCACGTATACGCGGTCGAAGTCCATGAACACGCCCAGCCTCTGCAGCAGCGCCACGGATCCCCTTATTTCGCCGTCAACATAATCCATGCACGCCTTTATGAAATTCGAGACCCCTATCCTTGTTTCTATCTCGCTTTTCATCCTGACGCCCAGCTGGCGTTCGACCCTTATCTCTATGGGGAGCCCGTGGACGTCGAATCCTGGCCTGTCATGGACATGATAGCCCCGGTATCGCTTGTACTTCAGCATCAGGTCCTTTATCGTGTATACCCACATGTGGTGGACGGCCAGGCCGTACGCATTGGGGGGTCCATCAAGAAAGTAAAACTTCTTCTTTCCCTTGTTGAGCTCCTCCACTTTCTGGAAGAAACCAGAAGATTTCCAGTAGTCCAGCCCCTGCTCCTCCTTCTCGCTTAGATTTAACATCCGACTCGTGCCGTAGAAATGACTGCTTAAAAGTATTTATATGCATAATTTTATAGGTTCTGTCCCGATGTTCATATGTTTGAATTCCTGAAACGGCGCGAATCTGGCTCATACGGATACAGCGGCAGCGACACACACAGGTACATAGACCAGCTGATAAACGACGGTGCCAAGAGCCTGAAGATAATAACCCCCTACCTTGGCATTTCATATGCCAGGATGCTTGTACGGGTCTCTACGAGGAAGCGGATATGCATAATAGTTTCGGGAGATTCCAGCAAGAAGGACGAGGACGCGGTGAAGTTCATAACAAAGAAAGGAAGGCATGTAGACCCTGGCCCGATATTCTATGGCAGCATCTTGGCGGCCGGGTTGGCATTTGTCGGCGCATACGCCCTGGCGCTTAGCGTGGCTGCGCTCATTGCGGCTTACATATACAGGGCAGGGATATATCTGCCAAGACACAGGAACATCACGGTAAAGATAGCCACAGACAGGTTCATACACGAGAAAATGTACATATCTGAGTCCAGCGCCATCGTCGGAAGCGCAAACCTGACATACAGCGGCACGCACAAGAATATGGAGCACATCGAGATAATAAAAGAGCCAAAAAAAATGAAGGAATTGGGCGCCCATTTCGATAATTTATGGAAAAAATACTGACTTGTTTTTGGAAAAATATGGCATGTTCTAATCCTGATTTAGAGGATTTAGGCAACATATAAATATGAGGAACGCCGTAAAGGATATCGTAAGAAAAAGGGGTTGTGAAGTTATGTTTGGTGGGGAGAATGTACGGGACAAAACTGGGGGGAAGAAGGGACGCCAAAGTTAGAAGCCTGGCCATAAAGGCACTAGAGGGCAGCGACTTCAGCGAGGTCTTCGAGACAGTTGGGATGGAGGACAGCTACGAAACAGCGGGAGCAGCCCTAAAGACGGTCCTCGCAGAGAAGCTCGCGGATTGCACCCTGAGGGCCTTGAGGGAAGCGAAGAGGAGAAGGATGAGGCTGGGCGCAGCTACGGTGATCTTGGCAGCCCACGGGAGCAGATAATCAAGACAGCTGGATTCAAACAGCTGCCGCGCGTTATTTTTGATGTGCGGCAGTCTAATTTTTTACCCTAAGGAGCTCCACGGGCGTTTCCTGGTAATTTATGACGTTCCCGGATTTATTCAGTGAAGCCCTCAATACAAACTCCTTTTTTGGATTCTCCCTTAACGGGTCCACTATGTACCTTTGCCCGCCTACAAAGACATTGACCCACGCATGGCCGTCGCCAGCGCTGCCGGAAAAAAGCGACCCTGTATATGGATCCCCGCCCCCAACGCGCGCATCAAACCCTTCTATTTTGAGCATGCCCCAAAGCACGACGCTCATTTCCAAGCACGTGCCACGTGGCCTTTCTCCCCTGCACATTTTGGCTAGGTCCATGCCGTTTCTACGTTCATCGACCATGTTTCTATCGAATGCAAACACGCCGCCGATATAAGATGCAAGGACCTCCAGCCTATCCAACTTCGCCCTGTCGGGCAATTCCTGGACAATGGAGCTGAACGGCTGTTTTTCGAAGGGCGCATACAGCCTGCGAAGATCTGGATCGTCAAGACATGGCAATGTTATCCTTCTTCCACCTCCGTCCAGGATCACGTCACCGGGCAATTGCTCCAAATAGACGCCCCTGTGCAGCTCCAGCATTTCCATATCCCTTTTTGCTGCAGAACTATTGGTATGCAAGCCATACACCGTTACTTGGATGCTGATTTTATAATATTTAAATCTCCCATGCTAAAAATTCAGTTCCCGCCACGCGTTTTCGCATGCCAATCAATATGATATATTTTTAATAGAGTTGCACAAATATACTTCATTGCATGCGACTGTAGTCTAGCCTGGTAGGACTATGGCCTTCCAAGCCATAAACCCGGGTTCAAATCCCGGCGGTCGCATCCCCAAATCTACCTTATCGATATAGCTAGTGGGTCGGGTGTCTGAGGAGCAACCTTGCATCCCTACCCATGACTGTCAATATGTATCTGGATTTTGGGTTCTCGCTGGAGTACTGATCTGGAAAAGCGATATCCCTGACCACCAATCCATCCCTTATCAGCTCTTTCAATGCAAGCCGTATGCGTTCTGCAGGTACGTTGGAGGTATGGACTATGAAGTCCAAAGTTTCACCTACAGCGTTCAGCGTGTCCAGCACCAATGCGCGATCCTGTAAAGTTATTTCCATTATGGCACCCACTACTGGGTAGGAATGTGTCCAATATGATATATAAACATTATCGTGAAGCCTCCCTTATAAAATCCACGAAAAGCGGCGACGGTTTCTCAAGCCTGGATTTCAACTCCGGATGCGCCTGTGTCCCTATCCCGAACGAATCCTGCCATTCTATTATTTCGGCCAACGAGCCGTCCATTGTGGTTGCGCTTATCCTCATGCCCTTCTTTTCAAGGAGCTCCCTGTATGCGTTGTTCAATTCGTACCTGTGCCTGTGCCTTTCATCCACAATCCCGGATCCATAGGCGGAGCGCGCCCTGGTGTTCTCGCCTATTTTTGTGGACCACTTTCCGAGCCTCATGGTCCCGCCCAGCCTCATTATGCTCTTTTGCTCCTCCATAATGTCTATCACCTTGTCCTTCGTATCGCTATCGAATTCAGCGGAATTGGCGCCCCGGATACCACAGACATTCCTGGCATACTCCACCGCCATGAGCTGCATCCCAAAACAGAGCCCCAGGTACGGTATCCTATTTTCCCTAGCATACATTATCGCATTTATCATTCCCTCCGCGCCCCTTTTTCCAAATCCTCCGGGTACGAGTATCCCATCCACGCCGCCCAGCACCATCTTTGCATCCCCGCCGTTCTCAAGGTCGGTCGACTCTATCCACTTTATCCCCACCCTTATCCCGTTTGCAACCCCCGCATGGACCAGCGCCTCCCTTACGCTGGTGTACGCATCCCTGAGGTCAGTGTACTTGCCGACTATTGCCACGTTTACCTCCCTCTCCGGCTTGCTTATGCTGCTGACCAGCCCGCTCCATTCCTCAAGCTTTGCACCGTCAAGTTTGCGCTCAAGGCCAAGCTTCTCCAACAGCATCTGATCAAACTTCTGCTTCATGAAGTATTCCGGAAGGTTGTAGACAGTGCTCTGGGTGGAGTCGTCTATTATCCTCTCTTTGTGTAGGCCCGCATGGAGGGCTATCTTCTCCCTGGTCTTTTCCAGGAGGGGCTCTTCGCACCTGCATATCACAAAATCCGGCCTTATCCCGAGCTGCATCAGCGCCCTTATTCCATTCTGCGCCGGCTTGGTCTTCTGCTCCCCCACGGCATCAATCCTTACAACATATGTAAGGTTTATGAATGTCACATCCCTCCTTGAGGCCATCTGCCTCATCGCCTCTATGAAATAGCTGTTCTCTATGTCCCCTACAGTACCGCCGACCTCTATCACGAGGACGTCCGGCTTCTCCGCCTGCGCCACGCCCTCCACCATCCCTATTATCTCATTGGTCAGGTGGGGTATTATCTGGACATCCTCGCCAAGGTAGTCTCCCCTCCTTTCCTTCTCAATTATCCTGCTGAAGAGCTTCCCTCCAGTTATCGAAAGGTTTCCGCTGAGGCTCTTGTTAAGAAACCGTTCGTACATCCCGAAGTCCATGTCGACCTCGCTCTTGTCATCAAGCACGAAGACCTCGCCATGCCTGAAGGGGTTCATTGTGCCGCAATCGTAGTTAAGATAGCCGTCAAACTTCAGGGGAAGGGCGCTATGGCCGTAGAAATCCAGCATCTTCAGTATGGAAGAGGTAATGCCTCCCTTTCCCAGCCCGCTAAGGAGAGAACCGAGAATCACAATATATTTCGTTTCTTTCGTCTGCACTTACAGTATTAGAGCATTAAATTAAAAAGAGTTTCGTTGCAAAACGGAAAGAGGAAAGGAGAGTAATTAAATAATCTATCTCTAATTAAACTTCAAGGCGGGGTGGCTCAGCCTGGTAGAGCGCCCGACTCATAATCACAGCATTATGAGTGTTGAGCATAAATGCGATGACGAGAAATCTGGAGGTCGCGGGTTCAAATCCCGCCCCCGCCAAGCCTTACCCCAAGGAGCCATCAATGTAAATGTATATGATGTGAACATGGACCCCGCAACGTTTCTTACGAGCCAGAATTCTGTATTGGCAACCACAATAGCCACATTTTTACTGAGCGCCGCACTTGCGGCGCTGCTGACAAAGAAATACCTTAAGAACAAGGGCAGGGCGCACCTTTTTTGGGCACTGGGGCTTTGGTGTTTTGCAGCAGGCGTGATGCTGGAAGTGGTATTTGCATTAAACTTGTACTCCCAGCCGCTTGCCGCTGTCTACCTCTTCATAGTCGTAGTGCTTGTTGAGCTGCTCGCCATGGGTTCAATGGAACTCATAAATACAAAATGGCTAAGGCAGGCGTACATAATATTCGCAATCCTGGCTACTCTTTATGTGGCATATACGCTCGAAACCGCAAGCATAGGCAATATTCTGGTGAATTATGTTGTAGCGGGCGTCCTCCCAATGCCTGTGGTTGTCTCATCTTCTATTGCCACATTTGCTGCGGCCATCATCCTTGCTGCCGTAGCGCTTAAAGGCTATATGAGGACAAAAAGCAAAAAACTGCTTTCAATAGTCGCGGGAGTTGTGATAGTCAGTGTCTCCGGCACCCTTTATCTGGTGCAATATCCCGCTTTTCTCTACATAGCCGAATTCATTGGCATATTGTTATTGTGGATCGGATTCATCTAGTCTATGATATACCCATGCTCCTGAAGGGTGCTGGATTTCCCGCCATGAAATGTTAAATTCTGCATTGCGCCGCTACGTTTTTTACCTGTACATTCTTTTCAGCCTGTCGCTTGCAAGTATTACAACCCCTGCGCCGGCCAGCACGACCAGGGCAGCGATTATGTACGGCGTTTCTCCCTGTGTTTTTGAAGGCACATCTATGAAGCCGCCATAAACATCGGCTGGAGTTGCTGCCGTTCCGTTCGAAATGAAATACATTTTTGTGCCAGCCCCAAGCGACTCATTTTCCAAAACCGTAACGTTCTCAACCGTCTGGTTTTCAGCCAGGGCCGGGACGCACACGCCATTCGACGGCGGTGTCGCACATATTCCACTGTATTGTGTCGGTGCGGTTGCATCTATGTATATGAAGTATAACGCCCAAGCGAGGATGAATATGCCAAGCAGCATCGCAGGTATCCTCTTTCTCCAGTAAACGTGCGGATTTCTGTCGACCAGCGGGAACAGCAGCAACAACACAAAAAGCAGTGCCGGGCCCCATATCAATGAATACGGGCCGAACACGTCAAGCATTTTGTCATTGACAAAAAGTATCGCCTCTACGGGCTTTGTTATCATTATGGTGGGATCGTACACCCCGGGATGACCTATCGGTGCAGGTGATATCAGGGCCAATGTTCCAATAAAAGCGGTGAGTATGCAGCCAAACCCTGCAAGCAGTTTTAGGTGGGTCAGGAAGTTTGAGGTCCCCTCTCCTGCCGTTGTCCTTGCAATCGCGTTTTTTGTAACCTTCGGGGATATTCCTATCTTTTCAATCAAATACATATGTATTGCGAGCAGGAGCAATAGCGCAACGATCATGATGCTGGTATGCGCTACGGCATCCGGTCCGACCATCTGGCTAATCGGAATGCTTAAGCCGAACAGCGCAGCCGTCTGCTGGGATCTTATCGCAGCGTCCGCACCTATTTGGTCCAGAGTCAGCGTGGTACCCAGGTATGTCAGAAACAGTATGGTGAAGAACATCGCCAAACCTACAAAATATAACATTCTCCTGGGTTTTTTGTAGCTCCCGGTTATTATGACTCTTGCCAAATGCAGTCCTATCATTACAATGATTATGTTTGCAGCCCAAAGGTGTATGCTCCTCGCATATTCGCCGAATGGGACGTTTTCGATGAGATTTAGCGTGCTTGAATATGCCTGCTGCGCGGTCGGGATGTAGAACAGGGCCATATACATTCCAGATAGCATAAGTAGAACAAGGCATACGAGCGTCAGGCCCCCAAGCATGTAGGGCAGAGTGTTTGCGTACTTCTGCACCGGATGGTTAAAATTCGATGCCATGCCGTGCAAGGACTTATTTACACCCATAGCTAATACCTTGAAGCATAAGCTTAAAAAATAAATCCCTCCCCTCTCATTTTTCGTATCGGAACGCGTAATCCAGAAGGGGTGAAGGCGCGATTTCCGGTCACATCAGCCTTCTCCTTAGCCTTCTCCTCCTTGCTCTTACCTGCCTTCCCTTTGATAAGTGTGTCATAAGATCAGAATTATAATAAGTCCAGCATATTTATATGGATGGGTCGAGTGCCCTTGCCCAGCTGCTATTTCAAAAGGATCCCGCCGTCTATTACTATTTGCGACCCTGTCATGTAAGTCGACATCTCCGATGCAAGGAACAACACCGCTTTTCCAATGTCATCCGGGTCTCCCAGCTTGCCCATTGGTATATTGTTAATAAAGGCCTGCATGACCTTTTCCATGTCCATGCCGGGCGCCGGCGGCATCGCCTGATTTAATTTTTGCACCCCAGGAGTCAAGATGCCTCCCGGGGCCACCGCGTTGACCCATATCTTGTGAGGCGCCAATTCCAGTGCTATGTTTTTTGTAAATCCCCACACCCCGTGCTTGGATGCATCATAATGCGCAAGCCCGACCATTGAAGGGTGCAATGCATCTATAGAAGTGATATTGATTATTCTGCCTCCGGCCTTTCGCCTTATCATCTCGTCTGCCACATACCTAGTGCAAAGGAAAACTCCCCGAAGATTAACAGCTATCACCTTGTCAAAATCGGCAGCTTTCATTTGCAGCAATGGGATCTCCGGATAGATTCCTGCGTTATTCACAAGGATGTCTATGGCGCCAAAATCTCTGACCACCGCGTTAACCAGGTTCTTTACGCTTTCTTCGTCCGAAACATCTGTTCTTATTGCCTTGGCCCTAAAACCCAGCTTTCTAAGGGCCTCCGCGGCCGCCATGCCTTCGCCCTCGGTTCTATTTGCTATTATCACATTAGCGCCAGCTTCGGCCAGTCTATACGCTATCCCATAGCCTATCCCTACAGCGCCGCCAGTCACTATTGCGGTTTTGCCAGAAAGATTGAGCAAGTTTTGCAGGGCCTCCACGGTATCGCCTTACAGTCAATAAATATAACCTGTTAACTATACTTCTAGATAGTGGGGCTTTAATAAATTCCATTTTAATATTTGATGAGTGTATATGGCAGAACAATGGTTCCACAAGCGCAGGGATGCAATCAAGACGTTCATACGCGTAGTTTTCGGAATAGTCTGGCTCATTGACGGTTCATTAAAATTTCAGCCGGGCATGAGCGATACGTTCATCCAGATGATTCAGGGCGCTGCACAGGGGCAGCCGGCCTGGCTAATGCCATGGTTTAATTTTTGGGCCTCCGCGGTTGCCCCGAACCCGGCGTTTTGGGTGTCATTTATAGGAATATGCGAGGTGCTGTTGGGACTAGCATTAATCTTCGGCTTCATGAGAAAAATATCATATACGCTTGGCGCATTGCTCAGCCTATTCATATGGTCTATCCCAGAGGGCCTCGGCGGCCCGTACGGCCCAAGCTCGACAGACATAGGCACTGGAATAATATACGCGCTGGTCTTCCTTGCGCTGATGGCAATAAATGCTGGATACGGGCCGAGCAGACTGTCGCTGGACCACTGGATCGAGAAAAGAATCAGTTGGTGGGCCATGATTGCGGAGTTCGAATGAATATTGCACGGGACGCCCATGCAAGGTCCCCAATATCCCCACCCCTATCCCTACCATGAATACAAAGTAGCGGCAGGCCATAGCCCTCCTTCTGTTTTATGCAGCATTGGACTGAGCGTCGAAATTATCGACTTGCATACCGGCACACCATCGGCGCGTTTCATCCATCACAATATCGCTCGTCGCGTCATCGCTTGACATTGCTCTGGTATCGTTTCTGTTCCGAATTAGGCCCTGGGCCATATGTGCTTTATATGGTATGGGAGGAGCTTCCTCCTTTCGGTTGGCTGCTCACCTGCCACTATTGTAGGATCATAGCGAATTCAAGATATAATAAGTTTTTGTATCCCTATTGCCCAGGCCTATCTAATCATTTTTATTAATTTACATCCCTATACGCTTATGACATTGTTTTTGATACTGCCGTTGCTTGACCTTCTAAGCTCCATAATCAGCGTAGTCGTGCTTTTGGTGTTGATATTTTTTGTCATAGGCATAATATTTTTCATCGGAAGGGTCGTCTCAGGCCTTGCGGTAAACAGCGTCCTAGGACTCGTTTCAATATGGGCGGTGAACATGTTCTTCGGCCTGGGCATTGGCATAAACCTGCTGACGATAGTGGTCGTGGCGGTGTTCGGGCTTCCCGCCGTGCTCATCCTGGTGGTGCTCAAACTGCTAGGAATACAGATATTCGGGCTTCCCGCAGCGGCCAACACGCTACTTGCCGCGCTGGCGATGCTGCACCCTTAGTTGGTGGCGAGTTTTATATCAGAAACATCAACGGTCTTCCTTTTTGCGTGCTTCGCGAGCTTTACCGCCCTCTCCGCCACCGTCAGCGCGGTCCTGTTCATGTTCCTGTGGAACAGGTCCACTGCGTCATTGCTTGCGCGCGAGGCGCCGGCCATTTTTAGTATCCTCTTCACAGTTGACTTTGGAATATACATTTTGTCCCCCATCAAAATACGGTAGGATAAGTGACGATAAAAAAGTATTTAAGCGATCCGCAAACTTTGATTAGCGGAATTACTCGTTTACGTCGTAGTCCATTTTCGCGCCAAATTCCCTCTCCAATATGCCGAAGAGGATGTCATCAATGAACTCCCCCTTTTGGTAAATACCCTGCCTTCCCACGCCCTCCCTGGCAAAGCCCAGTCCGGTGAGGAGATTTATCGACGGTTTGTTGGTTGCCAGTGCCTTCGCATGTATCCTGTTGAATTTTAGGGAGCCGAACGCGAACGAAAGCACCAGTCTTATCGCCTCCTTCGCGTAGCCCTTCCTCCTGTGTTCCTTCCCTATCCAGTACCCTATCTCGCCACTCCTGTTCCCCAGGTCAAGTTTCAGCACCATGGCCCCGACAAGTTTATTGCCGGCGATTATCCCGAAATTCAGGGCAGTGTTGTCCATCTGCGAGCTAATCGCCAATCCGATAAAAGCGATGGCATCGCGCCTGGTGAACGGGTGAGGTATCCTTGAGAGGTCTGCCATATTGTCCGAAATGTCCTGCTCGTCCGCCACCGCGGCAAAACTATCAGCGTCCTCCATCGCTAGGCTCCTTAGTATGACACCGGAACCTTTGGATTTTATTTCCATCTATTCAACCTGCGAGAGTATCTTCGATGAAATTTCCTTCCCGAATATCCTTGACACCTTATCCTTATTATTCCTGATGTCGGCAACGGTCCTTATGCCATTGATATAGAGCGTGCGCGCCCTGACCCTTCCTATCTGCTGGAGCCTCACAAGATCGAGGAGCTCCTCCTTTATCCCGTACCTTATCCTGACCCTCAGGTCTATGAGGTCGTGCAGGGGTTTGTGCGCGAGCTTTGCGAGCTCTGTTGCTGAGTATATCATCCAGTCCGCGTTTGAGAGCTTGGAGAAGACTTCCCCTGGCGTGGTCCTGTACTTTTTGACTATATCCTGCTCGCGCAGTTCTTCGATCCAGTCCTTGAGCATCAGGGCGGTGCTGAATGCCCTTACTGGGTCGTAGGCGCCGTAATCCATCCTCTCAAATTCGTTATATATTTTCTTGTCCTTGAAAATGAACCTGTATGCCGCAAACATCCCCTCTGCTTCCTCTGTCGCCCTTACGTACGGCTTCATCTCCAAAGTGTTGCATACCATGTAGAGATTTCCGATTATGTCGTTGGTTTGCTCAAGAACATTGAGCATCCATCTTGCGCTGAGCGGGTCTATGTAGAGCTCGCTTACTCTCTTACCTATCTTTGTCGCTTTGTAGGTTTCCTTTTCGACTTCTTCTATGAATTCGTATTCTGTAAGATCCTTTGTTATCTCATCTATCAGGTTCTTGATGTGCTTTTCGTTGCCGTATTGGAATCCGTAGAAGCTTTTCATTAGGAACTTGTGTATCGCCTTCTTGTCGTTTAGGAAGTTCTCGGCGATGAAGGAAAGAACGTGTGTTCTAAGCACTGGAATTATCCCTAGCTTAGATTCTATGTCCTCAGGAGATGCGAGTATGTAGTTTTTGTAAAGCTCAGCCACTCTTTCCTTGTATGGTGCAATAAGCAAAGCCCTGCCCTCTGTGTCGTATTTCGGCCTTCCCGCCCTGCCAAAGAGCTGGAGAACCTCGTTCACGCTCATCATTTCGTTTGAGCCGTTGTCATATCTTGTTACATCTCTTATCAAGACCGTGTGAGCCGGGAGGTTAACCCCGTAGCCAAGTGTTGTAGTAGAACAAAGCGCCTTGATAAGATTGTTTTTGAAAGCATTTTCTATCAGTGCCCTCTGTCCATTCATAAGACCGGCATGATGGAATGCAACTCCCCTCTTGACCAGCTTCGAAAGTTTTTCGCACTGATCAGTCGGTCTGTCAAGAACATTTAGAACCGATTCGCCAATAGCGCTTAGTTGTTCTTTTTCGCCGGCAGTAAGGCGCTTTTCTACATGTTCAGCAAGTTTTGTTGCTCCAGCCTCAGCGTTCCTTTTTGTGGAGTAGAAAAATAGTACCTGCTTCTTTCTTTCAAGCGTATCCTCCAGTACCCTTATCTCAGGAATTGGACTTGTGCCTCCCAGTTCTTCCTCTTCAGGCTCGCCAGCGTATCTTTCATCAAGAAAATATGCCTTTCCATTATGCTCTATGCCTTTTTTCAGCTTCACGGGTCTGTATTCGCTGACAACCAGTTTTGCATTCAGCCATTTTGCAAGCTCCACTGCATTTCCTATGGTTGCGCTCAGCGCGATTATTTGAGCATCGCAGGTATTTGCGAGCTTTGTTATGAGCACTTCGAGTGTTGGTCCCCTAGATGCATCGTCAAGCATGTGTATTTCATCAAACACTACGCAGCCGATCCTGTCCAGCCAGTTTATTCCGTGCCTAAGCAGGCTGTCAAACTTCTCCGTAGATACGAATAGCACTTCATAACCCTGCAGCCACTGATCATTGGCGTCAAGATCGCCTATCGATATTGTAGATCTTATGTATGGATAGGCCTCCTTGAACTCATTGAACTTCTCAAGAACCAGGGCGCGCATCGGTGCAATGTATACTGCCTTCTTGTTCTTTGATAGAACGGCATTGGCACACGCAATCTCTGCAACCAGCGTCTTCCCGCTTGCAGTGGGAGAAGCTACCACTATATTCTCTCCGGTCAATAGCCCCTTTTCTATGGCGCTTTCCTGCGGAGGGGTGAACTCCTTGATGCCGCGACTGGATATAGATTCAATAATCTCGTTAGGGAGCTTTCCCTTTATCGAGTGAAGGTCCATAATGTTATTTCGGGTTCAATATATTAAAGCTGTATAGGAATTTTGAGAATCCCTATTCCCATATTCCGTCACTTCCAGGCCCGAAGATTCCGGGTATTATAATTCATTCTGACGCAGTCGATAGGTGAAGGAAAAGGCTGAAAATGGTGTGGGTAGATGTGGTGGAGTTGCATGCAGATGCATGCACTCCGGGTGGGTGTTGGGTGATAAAATAGATTACCTTATCACTGCCACATCTGATAGGATATACGGCTTTGCACATATTTAAACCACGCTAAAAATATAAAAATGGAAGTGAAAATCTGCCTTTTTGTAACCCCACTTCCGCCATATGCCGTATAACGCTGTTATAAATCCCGGAATCCATCCACAGTCCCCTTTTTAAGCCTTCCCCTCCTCATCGAGAGCACAGCCATAGAAAGGTTTAAATATTTATTCCCGCATAATAACTGCAGGAAGTGTAACCTATTTTTGATAATTCTGAGAAAGTCTAGTTTTATCCCTTGAGTTATCGAAAGGAACCTAAAGTGAACAACATGGCAAAATCGAGAGCAAAAAAGACCAAGAAAACGAACAGCACAAGACAGGCGCAGAGGAAAACAGCGCCCAGCTCACCGGCTATTAAGAAGATAGTTGTTAAGGACAACAAGCTCAGCATAGAGTCCCCGATGAAGAGGGCACGTGGAAGGCCACGCGCAATGATGGGCATAATGGACAATGCAGATATGGGGCAGACCGCAGACATGGATCTGCCAGCTTCCGTCGGCGCATTGATGGGGCCTCGTTCCGGTCCTGAACCGGCAAAGACCCATGAAAGGGTAAGCAAGTGCCCAAGCTGCGGATCGACAGACCTTATGTTTGACAACGAGCGCGGAGAGCTTGTATGCAACGGCTGCGGCCTGGTTATCGAGGAAAACGTAACAGACACGGGCCCAGAATGGAGGGCATTTGATGCAGACCAGAGGAACAGCAGGGCGAGGACGGGCGCACCGATAAAGTACACAAAGCCCAACCGCGGCCTTGTTACGGAGATTGACCTTTATAATAAGGATATAAGGGGGGTAAGGATACCTTCGAAGCGCCAGGCACAGCTCTACAGGATGAGGAAGTGGCACAAGAGGGCTTCAATCGCTTCATCCAGCGAGAGGAACTACCTAATAGCATTGCCAGAACTAAACAGGGTTGCATCATACCTGGGATTGCCTGACAACATAAGGGAAAGCGCAGCACTCCTTTACAGGAAGTGCGTGCAGAACAACCTCATAAGGGGGCGTCCTATCGAGACTGTGGTCCAGGCGGTTATCTACGCGGCTTGCAGGAGTGCGGGAATGCCAAGGACACTAGATGAGATTTCAAGCATATCGGGTCTTCCTAAGAAGGAGATAGGAAGGGCATACCGTGTGATTTCACACGAGCTGGGCCTAAAGATACCACTCACGGACCCTATAAGCTACGTCCCAAGATACGTCAACGCCCTTAAGCTGAGCGGCGAGGCCCAGGAGAAGTCAATAGAGCTCCTGAAGGATGCCATGAAGAAGGGTCTTGTATCTGGAAGAAGCCCGACAGGGGTAAGCGCTGCCGCGGTATACATCGCCGGCGCATTGGCAGGGGAGAGAAGGACCCAGAAGGAGGTGGCCGATGTAGCCGGAGTAACCGAGGTTACGATCAGGAACAGGTACAGGGAGCTCAAGGAGCAGCTCAACATTGACGTCAATCTGTGACGTCAATCCTTTTTTATTTTTACTTTTCCCCTCAGGTCTAATCCTAGATTTATGAACGTCAAGAGCCAAATTTGCATAGTTCGCTTAAAAAGCTTGGCGTTGATAACCTAAGCGGATAGAGTTGGTTCCTTTTTCTCCCGGATGGGACGGATTAGGAAGGATGAAGGATTGGAATTAAGGTGAGACCATGGTAGATGAGATGCAAGAGGTTGTAGAGTTGGGATCCGTATACGACGTACGGGTGGACGCCAAAGGCGCCAGGGATGAAGGGATAGGGAAAGTTGGGAACTTCGTAATCTTCATCAAGAATGCAAAGACGAGGATCGGCAATATCTACAAGATCAAGGTGACGAAGGTATACCGCACATTTGCATACGCCGAGCCGCTTGGCAGTAGCCGCAATTTCGTAGGCAACGGCAGCGTAATCGACTATGCGTAAACGAGTCTTTTAATATTTTTCATTTATTTTAACGCGAAATGAAAAGCCTTATATAGCTATTGATGTCAAATAAGTATGACGACCGTTTTGTTTCATTGTTTTGTTGAAGCGGCGCTTTTCATTCTGTAATTTTTGTTGGTATATTGGGTGAGCAGATGGATCAAGGAACACTTGACCTGTACAAGAAAATAATGAAAGGGACCACAACCGTAGGCATAGTTTGCAGCGATGGCGTGGTGCTGGGCGCAGATTCAAGGGCGACCATGGACACGTTCATAGCGAGCTCAGAGGCCAGGAAAGTCTGGAAGATAGACAGCAACCTTGCAATGACAATTGCGGGCGGGGTGGGGGATGCACAGGAGCTGATAAGGATACTGAAGGCGCAGAACGAGGTCTACAAGATGAACGAGGACCGTGCGCTCACTCCCAAGTCGGCGACATCGCTGCTTTCCATAATACTGCAGGAGAACAAGATGATGCCATTCTATGTAATGCTCACCGTGGCAGGGGTTGACGGGAATGAACCGCAGCTCTTTACAATAGACCCCCTAGGTGGGTACAGCGTGGAATCTAAGTTCTCCGCAACTGGAAGCGGATCGTACACGGCGTTGGGCTATCTTGAAGACACTTACAAGAAGGGTATTACAACAAAGGAAGCGGTAAAGGTTGCGGCCAGAGCGCTTGCGATAGCGATGAGGAGGGATTCCGCCACAGGTGACAGCATGCTGGTTGCCGCAATAACCAACTCTGGATATACGGAATACAGCGGAAAGGACCTGGATAAGATTATTGGCACTGCAAAGTAATTTTCTGTGGATCCCGACAGTTTTTCATTCATTATTTTAAGGCAATTCTACAAGAAAGGGAAATATAAGCGACAAACATACGCAAAGGGCACATCCTCTGTGATCAATTGGAAGAGAAAAAAGAGAAAGAAGTCCAAAATGGCAAGCAGCATTCCGAAGAGCTTTTTGAAAGGATAAAGAGCATGCTGCCTGAAGAAGTGGGCTTCAAGGAGGCGGAATTCGAAGGTCCTGACATAATAGTATATGTCAGCAACCCCAGGAAGATATACGAGGACGATTCTGTCATCAGGAACATCGCGGCTTCCATAAAGAAGAAGCTGGTTGTGAGGAGCGATGTCAATCACCTCAAGGACCCCAAGGAATCAGAGGAAATAATAAGACAGCTGATCCCGGAGCAGGCCGTAATAGCGTCCATAAAGTTCGTGCCCGAGTTCTCCGAGGTCTACATAGAGGCGCTAAAGCCGGGCCTTGTCATAGGCAAGGCTGGTTCAATGCTCAAGGCAATAGCCATCCAGACAAACTGGACCCCAAAGGTATTCAGGACCCCGACCATGCACAGCGACACGCTGAACGGGGTCAGGCAGCTGATGTACAACGAGAGGGATTTCAGGAAGAAATTCCTCACAACGGTCGGCAAGAACATCAACAAGCCCATAATGAAGAGCGAATGGCTCAAGGCCACGGCTCTCGGCGGGTTCAGGGAGGTTGGAAGGAGCAGCCTGCTCCTTGAGACCCCGCACTCGAAGATAATAATAGACTGCGGGCTCAGCCCGGAGCCATCCGCAAAGGGCATGGAGGCGAACAACGGCGGTGAGAACAGGGCATTCCCATATCTTGACAGCGCAAACCTCTCAATAAACGAGCTTGATGCCGTTGTGCTGACCCATGCCCACATGGACCATATAGGGTTTGTCCCATATCTTTTCAAGTTCGGCTACAACGGTCCTGTCTATTGCACACCGCCGACGAGGGACCTTTCCGCGCTCCTGCTCAACGACTACATCAAATTGGTGCAGAGGAGCGGCGGGACCCCCCTGTACGACGAGAAGGACGTGAGGAAAATGCTCACGCATACGATAACGCGGGACTTTACCGAGGTCACAAACATAACCGATGAGCTGAAGCTCACATACCATAATTCCGGCCACATATTGGGCAGCGCCACCGTACACCTGCACGTCGGGGAGGGGATGTACAACATAGTTCACACCGGCGACATGAAGTACGGGTTCACAAGGCTATTCGATTCCGCGATAGCCAAGTATCCAAGGATAGACGCCCTTTTCACCGAGAGCACATACGGGGGCCAGAATGACATAACCCCGAACAGGAGGGACTCGGAGGCAGAGCTTGTGGAAACCATAAAGAGGACAATAACCGCCGGAGGGAAGGTGCTGATACCGCTCTTTGCGGTCGGGAGGTCGCAGGAAATGATGCTTACACTGGAGGCGATGCTTGGCGGGGAGAACAAGGAGTTCAGCGTCCCAGTCTATCTAGATGGCATGATACTCGAAGCCAGTGCAATACACACCGCCTATCCGGAATATCTGAAGGAGAACGTGAGGCTCAGGATACTCAACAACAGGAGCCCATTTGAGAACGAGATATTTGAAGTTGTCAAGGGGGAACGGGAGCAGGTATTCGACAAAGGGCCTTGCGTCATACTGGCGAGCGGCGGAATGATGAACGGGGGCGCAAGCGTGGAATATTTCAAGAGGCTTGCGGACGACGAGAAAAATACCTTGATATTCGTGGGTTACAACAGCACAAATTCTTTGGGCAGAAAATTGCAGAACGGGGTTAAGGAGGTGGCCCTCCCTGACTCCGACGGACACCTGGTTCCAATACACGTAAAGATGCAGGTCAAGACCATCGAGGGATTCTCGGGACACTCCGACAGGAGGCAGCTGCTCAATTTTGTAGACAACCTGAAGCCAAAGCCGAAGAGCATATACACGATGCACGGCGAGGAGTCGAAGTGCGAAGACCTCGCAAGAATACTGGGGAGGATACATCACGTGGATTCAAGGGCGCCGATGAACCTTGATTCGATAAGGCTGAAATGAGAAATAAGGACGGAAGCTCTAAATATTAAAAGCATCATCGTTTTCTTACTGGTGTTTCCATCCAAGCAACAAAGACCACAACAAGAGAAAGAATCACAAGATCCCTGACAGCGGAATTCTCGTATGCAACTAAGTTCCTGGACAAGGCAAGGGAGCTGAAGGCTACGGGACACATAACTTCAGATTTGAACAGCGAGCCCTTCACTCTACCACAACTAGTGTTGGAAGCATTCGCTGACGCAGGAATCGACAAATCCAATGAGATACGCAGCGAGCTTACAAAATTAGACATCGGAAGCCTAATTCTGCTGGAAAATAGGATCCTATCAATTCATAGGCATTGCCTGCGCGATATGGCAGCCGGGCTACGAAAAGAAAAAGCCATAGGCAGCGCAGAAGAACGCATTGGAAAACGCGGTGGGGGTAGGCTGACCAGAAAGTCCAATGGGTTATCGAAGGCTCATACTACGGATGTATTGGGCCAGTTGCTACGGCAATCGTCACATAAAGAGCAGTTCAGACCCCGTGATCCTCCAGGGAACGTTGATATGTACGGCTGATCGCTTTTATTGCCTGCCATTCGACCCGGCGGAAAGGACAACGCAGATATTTAAAATCCCTGTTTTATTTATAATAGGTGAATATGGTCCGGTTGTCAAAGAACATAATGTTCCTTGCAGCGCTGTTCGGCATACTTATTGTAAACGCCTTCGGTCAGATAAGTTTTTTGAATTCAAATATCACGTCATCACCAAATAACTCTTTGAATGTGCCGTACAGTATATCCGGAAGTCAGGGAGGTCAAGTAATATTACAAATAGAAAACACAACCGCATTGTCTAATTCCGGGATAAATGTGTCGCTCAGCGATGCGATGGGCGCGCCACCCTTCAGCGGCACCGTCTTCATCGGGGTTTCCCGGGCAACCCCGCCTGGAAAGTACAGCATAATTCTTATATCAAGCTCGGGCGGCGCTCCCGCAACACTGACGCTTAATATACTTCCGGCTTCAGCGGGAATCGGGCCCGGGGATATAACCCTGGCCCAGCAGACGGGACCGCAGAACAATGTTGTTTATGCTGCTGGCGGTGTTGCATTAATAACTGCCGCGGTAATTGTATACTACATTTATCACAAAAGGAAGAATAATACGCCGCCAGGATCGGTATTGAGCAATATCCAGAGCTGATGAGATGCCCGAGACATATATTGTTGGTCAAAAAGTGAAATCCCAGAGCGCCATGGAATACCTAATGACTTACGGGTGGGCGATACTCATAATTGCTGTTGTGCTTGGCACCCTCTTCCAGCTTGGGGTTTTTTCAAGCGGATCATTCGCTGCGAAAGTCCCGCCCGGATCCTGCCAATTAGTTAGGGAAGGCACAGGAACAACGCAGACAATATCCCTGGCCGGCGAATGTACCGGTGAATTGCCCCAATACGTCGTTTTGGAAAGTTACACCTCCTCACACCAAGTCTTGGTGCCAGAATCAAAATCAATGGATACCGCCTGGAGCGGCGGAAGCTGGACAATAACCGCCTGGTTTGACGGATCATTCCCCGCAAATACGGCCACTAGCCGGGACCTCATTGAGGAATGGCAGGGTTGCACCAGCGGTTTGTGGGTCAATAATGTAAGCTCGTCAGGTTATAGCGTGTATGCCATAGAGTGGTACCAGAACCCCGCGGCAAAGGCCCCGGGAAATGGTGCGTGCACGAGCGTAGGTGGTGTTTCCTCCTCAAGCACCGGAAAAATACCATTCAATACATGGGCATTCGTCGTTGCAACGTTTAATTATTCTGCCAATCCCGGCGGTAATTATTTGGAAACATGCTATGATGCAAATTGCATATCGACCGCATGGTCCGCTCCGGATCCTCCGGAGGATTATGCCTATTGGACATACGAATTTCCAATAGAGGACAACGACTGCTGTGCCGGCCTGACGGGCGGCATGTTCGCCGATGTCCAGTTATATAATGACTCTCTCTCCCCATCAGAATTAAAAGCACTTTACATGGAGGGCATCGGCGGTGCGCCCATAAGACCGCAGAACCTTGTTGGATGGTGGCCGTTAAATGGAAATGGCAACGATTATTCGGGCAATGGCAACAACGGCCAGATCAGCAGCGCTTCCTTTACATCGCAGTGGACCAGCCAATACACCCCACCTTGAGCGCAACCGGATTATTAAAATGCGCCAAATCTCCTATTGTCCCTGTCTCCCTTTATGAAAATGTCAACGTAGAGATCACCTGTCCTATCAACTCCATAATCCCCAAGTCCTGCAAGCCTCAATCTGCTTCCGGTGGTTATGCCCCTGGGAACCTTCATTACAACATTATCTACTACCTGCACACGCCCATGGCCATGGCAGGTCCTACATAGTTTCTCGACACGCTTCCCCATGCCTCCGCATTTTGCGCACGGCATGACCGTTTCCATCACGCCAAACGGTATCCTTATCGTCTTGCTTGTCCTTCCCTTTCCATTGCACTCATCACAAACTATTGTCTTGCTGCCCCTTTCCGCCCCACTTCCCCTGCACTCGCTGCAAAGTTTTGTGTGCGGCACTCTTATCCTCTTGTCCACGCCAGTGCTGGCCTCTTTTTGCGTTATCTCAATCCTTTCCAGTATGTCACTGCCTACGTCCATCCTCCTTGTCGATTGGAACCCCCCAAACCCCGCCATATTGAAGAGGTCCTCGAAGCTGCCCATGCCTCCCTGCTTGAATATCTCATTGATGTCGAAGCCCCTGAATATGTCTTCTTGTGTGAAGACCTTTCCGAACTGGTCTGGACCATAGGCATCGTACTGCTGGCGCTTCTGTGGGTCGCTCAGCACCGCATAAGCCTCATTTATATCCTGCATTTTTGTGTGAGCCTTAGGGTCCTTGTTCCTGTCCGGATGGAACTTCAGGACCAGGTCTCTGTATGCGGACTTTATCTGGTCCTGCGTTGCATCCTTCGGGACGCCCAATGTGGTGTAGTAGTCCTTAGGCAATAGTCTCACTTCTCAACTTTGAACTCCGCATCCTGTGCGTTGGGGTCTCCTCCGGGACCGCCCGCACCTGGGCCTTCCGTCCCTGTCGCTTCAGGGCCTTCGCCCCCCTTGTACACTGCGGATCCGATTTCCTCGAGAACCTTCTTCAGTTCCTCCATGTTCACTTTTATCGCATCATAGTCCTCCTTGTTCACGGATTCCTGCAATGCGCTCTTGGCCTCGCCTATCTTTTCAACTACCTCCTTCGGAATTTTGTCTTTGTACTCTTCCAGTGACCTTTCCGTTGTGTAGATCAATGATTCCGCCGTATTCTTGAGCTCTACCTGCTCCCTTATGGTCTTGTCCTGGGCTTCAAACTCCTCCGCCTCCTTCATCTTCTTTTCTATGTCATTCTTTGCCATCTTGTGCGGGGCGACTATGTCCATGCTCTGTGACTTATTGGTTTTCTTGTCCTGTGCAGTGACGTGCAGTATTCCATTCGAATCGATGTCAAAAGTGACCTCTATCTGCGGCACGCCGCGTCTTGCCGGCGGTATTCCCGTCAGGCTGAACCTGCCGAGCTGCACATTGTCCCTTGCCAGGGCCCTTTCTCCCTGGACTACTATTATGTCCACGTTCGGCTGCATGTCCGCTGCTGTGGTGAATATCTGGGATTTCTTTGCGGGTATGGTGGTATTTCTCTCTATGAGCCTTGTGGCAACGCCACCGAGGGTCTCTATGCTCAGCGACAGCGGTGTCACGTCGAGGAGCACTATATCCTTGACCTCTCCTGTAAGCACTCCCGCCTGGATTGCCGCACCCAGGGCCACCGCCTCCATCGGGTCGACACCACGCTCTATCTTTTTGCCCAGGAGCTGTTCCACGTATCTTTGCACTATGGGCATCCTTGTCGGTCCGCCTATCAATATTACCTTATCCAGTTGTGTTGGCTCCAGTTTCGCATCTTTGAGCGCCTGCATCACGGACTTGGCTGACCTCTCTATTATCGGAACAACCAACGACTCCAGTTTTGCCCTCGTAAACTGATATGTAAAGTTGATCGGGTTGCCCTTGCCATCCTTGGCGAGGAAAGGCAGGTTTATCTCCGATGTGAGAACAGTGGAGAGCTCTATCTTTGCTTTTTCACCTGCCTCCCTCAGTCTTTGCAAAGCCTGATGATCCTTTGTGACATCCACGCCATATTTGTCCTTGACCTCCTTGACCAGCATGTCCACTATGGTGTTGTCCATGTCCGTTCCGCCTAGCTGCGTGTCTCCGCTGGTAGATCTTACCTCAAAGACCCCTTTTCCGAATTCCATTATTGTTACATCAAGAGTTCCGCCGCCAAGGTCGTAGACCATTATCTTCATGTCCTTCGTCGCCTTGTCCAGCCCGTAAGCTAGCGCCGCCGCCGTCGGCTCGTTCACTAGCCTTATCACTTCCAGGCCGGCTATCTGTCCCGCATCCTTTGTGGCCTGCCTTTGGTTGTCGTCAAAATAAGCGGGAACGGTTATCACCGCTTTTGTGACCTCCTCGCCCAGATAGGACTCCGCGTCCTTCTTTATCTTCTGGAGCAGTATGGCGGAGAGCTCCTGCGGCGTATAGTCCTTTCCATATATCCTGTACTTGAAGTCCTTGCCCATCTTCCTCTTGAATGCCGTAATTGTGCCATCTGCATTTGCCACCGCCTGCCTCCTCGCCGGCTCGCCGATCAGCCTCTGCCCATCTTTTGTAAATGCAACGTAGCTGGGGAAAGCTTTCCCATAAAGCGATGTTCCTTCCCCGCTAGGTATGAGCACAGGTCTTCCTCCTTCCAACACTGCGGCAGCCGAGTTGGATGTTCCTAAATCTATTCCAATTATTTTTGCCATATTATCCCCTTATTTTTGTTTTTCGTTTTCTGTTTTATCGCCATTACTCCCATTTTTTTCCTTTTCCTTCGCTACGATTACGGACGCCGGCCTCAATACAAGGTCTCCGAATACATATCCCTTTTTTGTTACCTCGATTATAGTTCCCGGCTTCCTTTTTGGGTCCTCTCTAGTCATTATTATTTCGTGCCTGTACGGATCAAAAGCCCCCGTTGCTTTCATTTCGCTGAGACCCTCCCTTTTTAATGTTTCGAGGAAATTGGAATATACCATCTCAACCCCCTTCATAAAGTTATTATTTTCATCCCGGTTAGTGTTCGCGTTCATTAGGGCGAGTTCAAATTCGTCCAGCACAAGCAGGAGCTGCCTTAATATCTCAGCCTTGCCGATGCGTTTTGCACTATCCACATCATTCCTGGTCCTTCTCTTGTAATTATCGAATTCTGCAGCCATCCTCAAAAACTTTTCCTTAAAGTCTTCCGCTCCCTGTTCCGTCTTTGGCTTTTCTTCCCTTACCTCATCGTTTTTTGCCTTATCGTCTGCCATAGCTAATCACTTTAGTTCCTTGAAAGGCTGCCTGAAGCGCCTTTGCATAAGCTTGTCGAATTCCCTTGCGGTGTCTATCATCCTCCGCATTTCACGCTCCATATCATATTCGATTTCCTCCATAACCTTGGACATCTCCGTGGCGCGCATGTAATATTTGCGCCCCTTCTTTACGAGCACCCCGATTTCCAGCAGGCGATTCAGATGATATATCACGGTGCTCCTCGGGACCTTCGGCGCAAGCTTTATTTCAGAGCTGGACATCCCCTCACCCCTATATCCCGCTTTTATGAGTTCACCAAGCATCTGGGCCTCCAGGCTGTCGACTTCATTGTCATCCCCCAGGTCGAAGACAGCGCAAAACCACCTTATCATCGCGTCTGGTTTCCTGGTGTCCGGTCTTTCAATCTCACGTATTACTATTTTCCCCATAAGCCCCACAGCTTAGTGCCGATATAGTATTATGATGCGATATATTTAAATAATGTTCGTTTTTTCGTATAATTAGTTGATATATCAATAAAAAGCTGACATGGTATAAAGCCTTAAATAATTTAAACCGCGAAGATACAGTGGGTTGTTTTATGCTGACACTGACAGACAAAAACATTGCGCAGAAGACCGAGGACAAGACATTGGTGCTGTTCAGGGCCGATTGGTGCCCGTTTTGCAGGAAGTTCAAGCCAATATTTGACTCCTACGAGAGGAAAACCACGATCCAGCTTGCCGAGGCAGTGGTAAACGAGGACGAGGATCCCCTTTGGGATAAATACGACATCAAGGTCGTTCCCACGCTTATAGCCTTCAGGAACGGAAAACCCGTAGCAAGGAGGGATGGGAAGGCGGGCATAGGGCTGTCAAGGGACGATGTCGATTCCCTGCTGGGAGAGATATCCTGATTTAATGGATTTAAGCGCGCAAAGAGCAAAACTGATAGAACACCTAGTGAAGTGCGGTGTTCTGAAGACAAAAAGGATTGTAGATGCATTCAAAGAAGTTCGTCGCGATCTTTTTGTGGCAAACGAAACCCTGCAATATGCTTATCATGACATAGCTCTTCCAATATCCAACAGTTCCACGATATCCCAGCCTTCTACTGTTGCAATAATGCTGGAGCTGTTGCAGCCATATCAAGGCGAGAAAATTTTAGAGATAGGGACGGGAAGCGGGTGGGAGACCTGCTTGCTATCGAAGTGCGTAGGTGAGAAAGGGAGAATTATCTCAATAGAAATTGACCCGGAAGTTGAGGAGTTTGCAAGATCTAACATAAAGAAGATGAAACTGAAGAACATCAAGACCTTTGTTGGTGATGGCTCTGGAGGTTACAGCAAGCTTGCGCCCTACGACAAGATAATTTTCACCGCTGCAATCCCAAAAGTGGATCAAACAGTTTTCGCCCAATTAAATCCTAAAGGGCGAGTAGTTGCGCCTGTCGGAGGTTCGCTTCTACAGATAATGAAGGTCTTCGATAGGGTCTCCGAAACAAAAATAGAAGTTAGAGACTACGGAACATTCCAGTTCGTGCCTCTCAGAGGCAAACTAGGTTATTAGCTGCTCGTTCTTTCTTTCCGAGATTTCAGACTTTATAGATGATAGGAATTCATCGAGCGTCACTCCCATCTTTTGCTTGCCTGACCTACTCCTTACCGAGATCTTTTCTCCCTCAACCTCCTTCTTGCCGAGTATAAGCATGTAAGGTATTTTCTGGTTCTGGGCCTCCCGTATCTTGTAATCTAGAGTCTTGTCAGATATGTCGAGCTCTGCCCTTATCCCGTCCTTTCTAATCTTTTTGTAAACCCCCTCAGCGTATTTGTTTGCATGTTCTGATATGGTTATGACTCTTACCTGCACCGGAGCCAGCCAAGTTGGGAATTTTCCCTGCACGTGCTCGGTTAATACTCCTATAAAGCGCTCGAGGCTTCCATATATCACTCTGTGTATCACAATCGGTGTATGCTGCTTTCCGTCTTCACCTGTGTATTCCAAGCCGAACCTCTGCGGCAACTGGTAATCAAGCTGTATGGTTGCGCATTGCCATTCCCTTCCTATTGAGTCCTTTATGTCGAAGTCGATCTTTGGACCATAGAACGCCCCTTCCTTCTCCTTTATCTCGAATTCCATCCCATTCTTCTTGAGTGCAGTCTTCAGCGCGTTTGTTGCCTTCTCCCAGAGTTTCTCGTCCCCAAGGTGGCTGTCAGGCATAGTTGAGAGCTTTGCCTTGTACTCTAAGTTAAATTTACCATATAGCTTCTTCACCATCTCAAGAATGCTTATGAGCTCCTGTTCTGCCTGCTCATCGGTTGCCACAAAAACGTGCGCGTCATCCTGTGTTAGCTCTCTCACTCTGAATAATCCACTTAATGCTCCGCTTATCTCATTCCTGTAAAGCTTGTCAAAATCCGAAAATCTTATCGGCATGTCTCGATAACTCCATTTTCTTGACTTGTACACCAACATTGTTGATGGGCAGTTCATCGGTTTCAGCGCGAGCTCATCATTGTCAGTGTTTATCACGTACATGTTCTCTCTGTAATGGTCGATGTGTCCGCTCACGTGCCATAGAACAATGTTAGCAAATGCTGGAGTGGCTATCTCCTCGTAGCCATAATCGCTGTTCATCTGCCTTATGTAACTCATTAGCTCCTTCAGTAGAATGTTCCCGTTCGGATGCCAGTAGACCATTCCCGGGCTCACCTCTTGGAAGCTGAAAAGATTCAGTCTTTCGCCTATAATTCTATGATCTGTTTCAGGCAGTCCCGCAAAGTCGCTCTTCTTTACTATAGATGTGTCCAATTTTCTGGCTCCCTTCTGGACTTTCTCCACCTTTGCGGTCGCACTATAGTTTCTTGACAGTTCTGCAAGCGGATGGCCCTTGATATCCAATGACAATGCCTTTGTCCAGCCAAAAGGCGCGGCTATGATCTTTAGTTTTGACTTCTGAGCCTCTTTTACCATGTACTGGTACAGGTTCATTGATCGTTGCGGCTCCTCAAGATTGCTGCTCAGGTGGGCATAAGGGTAAAGGACTATAGTTGTCATCTTGTTTTTGCCTGCAAATTCAACGGCGTCCTTCACCGCCTTGCTGGCGAGTGCCTCTGTGTCATTCTTTTCTATGGAAGTAAACAAGACAAGCGCGTTCTTTACACTGACCTTCTTCTTTTCTGTCGATTCGTGAACCTTTATCTCCGGCTCCGTAGGTTCGAAATCTATACTGTTCACGTCAAGCTGCATAATTCTCATGCTTGTATCACCGAGTAGCCTACATCAGAAGCATTAGGATTAGAAAAGTAGATATTAATAATGCTATCCGCTATCGCAAAAGTGTATACTTCACTGTTTGGCAGCGACCACTTTTCACCGAATCACGCAACTAATGCTGGTTTTGGATTTAAATGTCTTCTCTACAAGGATCAGTGCTGTACGGCGAACACAACGGTCACGCTCTCCGTAACGCTCGACGTGCCCTTGTAGAATAGGGAATTTTGCAGTTCCGCCGCGGCTACGCCAGGCGCGGTTGTGCCTGCGGTCCCAAAACTGTACTGCAATGGATAGAGATAGAATCCATTTACTGTTATGTTCAGCGCAGATACATTGCCTGTCGGCGAGACCACCTTCGCCTGCCCGGTGGCGTTGCTCATCGCATATGCGAGGGCCTGCCCTCGAAGTGTGCCTATCTGCTGGTTCGTCAGCTTTGCGTCCACGCTTGTCACATATACGTTAGGCATCGAAGTCAGGCTCTCAAGCGCGGAAGTGACATTGTTCGCGTCAGGTATAATGACCAGAAGGCTTTCGGACGCCATGTATCCGCATGTCCTATTGGGCGGCGTTGGCGGGTACGTTGTCGTGGCTGAAATACGATAAGGATAATTGTTGCATGCATTCACGTTAAAGTATCCAGTGGATATATCGCTGAGATTTCCATTTACATATTTCAGCAGGGTTGAATTCACCAAACCCATTGTCCTTGATAAGTTTGCAACCGCGGCCTGTGTCGTATTTCCAGTTCCATTCATAAAAAGATAAATCTGCGCGGCGTCCGCGATAGAAGATGCGCTGCCGCTTGCCGTCACCGTTACGGTTGTTGCAGCCTGCCCGGGCTGTTGCTTTGCAATGCCGGAGTTCAGAAGCACAGCCACAAAAGCGAGCAATGCCAGTATCACAACAACATATTCAGCAGCATTCATTCCTGTCCCTATCAAATCCCCTATTATGATACTTCTACGAGAACTTATTTAATCGTTCCCAGGCACATAGGCACACTAATGTTTTTATAAACGTGTTCAAATTAATATGATTATGCTTAAGCTCTACAACAGCCTTTCCCGCAAAAAGCAGACATTCAGGCCCATCAATGGGGATAAGCACGTGGGCATGTACACCTGCGGAATTACCGCTTATTTCTCCGCGCATATAGGAAACATGAGGACCTATACGAACCAGGATATAATAAAGCGCCTCCTGATGCATAACGGCTACACTGGCACCCATGTCGAGAATATAACTGATGTTGGGCATCTCGTAAGCGATGCGGACACCGGAGAGGACAAGCTGAGGCTCGAAGCATCGAAAGAACACAAAAGCATGAAGGAGATCGCCAATTTCTACACTGACATATACATAAAGGATAGGCAGTTACTCAACCTCATACCTCCAGATCACATGCCAAGGGCGACAGAGCATATAAACGACATGCTGGCCCTTCTTGAGGTGCTTGACCAAAAGGGATATCTTTACAAGGCTGAGAACGGGATATATTTCGACACATCAAAGTTCAAGGACTATGGGGCACTGGCCGGGCTGACCTTCAAGCAGCTAAATGCCCAGCAAAGGGAGGGCGCGAGAGTTGAAAAGGTCGAGGGAAAGAGAAATGCAACGGACTTTGCAGTATGGCGCTTTGCCCCTCCCGCAGAAAAAGAGATGGTCTGGGATTCAAAATGGGGCAGGGGCTTCCCCGGGTGGCACCTGGAATGCAGCGCTATGAGCATGAAGTACCTCGGAAATCATTTTGACATCCACTGCGGCGGGATAGACCACCTGCAGATACATCATCCAAACGAAATAGCGCAGTCAGAGGCCGCGACCGGGGAGAAATTCGTGAACTACTGGGTGCATATGAATTTCCTGACGGTGGATGGCAACAAGATGTCGAAGTCCCTAAAGAATATATATACCGTGCAGCAGGTGCTGGAAAAGGGATACTCCCCTATCGCACTCAGGTTATTTTACATATCGGCCCACTACAGGCAGTCGCTAAACTTCACCTTCGAGGCGTTGTCCAATGCGGAAAACACGCTAAAGGGAATATACGCGTTCATAGAGAGGATTGCGGATACGAAGAACAGGGAGGAAAACCAGGATACAGAGGAGTTCAAGGCAAAGATAAAAGGATACAAGAGGGATTTCTTCAGGCAGCTCAATGATGATGTCAATATGCCTGCCGCGCTGGCGAATCTGCACGCCATAATAAACGAAACAAATTCAAAAGCCAAGCTGAACAGGAAGGAGGCGAAGGCTGTGATAAAGGCAGTAGTGGAGATGGATCAGATCCTCGGATTGAAGATCGGCAGGCATGTGCAGATCGACAAGAAACTGGATGGCGACATCCAAAAGCTTGTTGATGAGCGTGAGGACGCCAGGAGAAACAAGGACTTCAGGAGATCCGACGAGATAAGGGTTCTGCTCAAGGAGAAATACCAGGTAATACTAGAGGACACAAAAGAAGGAGTCAGATGGCACAAGGAATGATCATTTTTCGCCCTCCTCCTTCTTCTTCATCTTCCGTTTTTGTATCGAGGCCATCAGCTCCCCATTGACCTGCGCATAGCAGTTTGAGCAAAGAGTATACTCCGAGTTCGCCTTCGGGTCGCTCATGACTCCCTGCTGGAGTCTGCCGGCAGCTACGTAGTAATAGTTCTCTACGTCCAGCTCCTCTCCGCAGATTTCGCATCTTGCATCATTTATGCTCATGTTATCAACAGGTTTTCCAAGCTTTGATATAAAGGCTTTACTACACACTAAGTTTTTATAATATTTCATGGACGAGATACGGAGGAACATGTATGTGAAAGGTAAATCCCAACAAAAATCCATACTGCTCAGGAGGGAATCCTTCTACACCGCTATAATAAAGAATGCGGTTCATGACGTGCTGGAATCGGAAAGTGCAGATGTCATGTCCAGCATGGCGGAGTTTGCGTCATCCATTGACGCCGACCTCGGCCTGGCCCAGCGGTATGATTTCTGGACCAAGTTCTGGCGGACGATACACGAGATAAGCTTGAGCGATTTCGACGCAGATTCGCAAAGCAGGATCAGCATAATGCGTAAATTCGCCACTGAAAAAATGAACAGCGCCCGCGCCGTGTCCAATCCAAGATATTAGATATTCCTGTCATTCAAGGCACGGCATGCGCGTATACGTCAACATACGCCACTTGTCAATGTGCAGCTGAATGGTATATAGCGTTATGCGTCCAATTAACACCATGGGACTTTCAAAGTGGACGATATTTGAGTATGAGTATTCGGTGGTGGAATTTGTGATAAGCTTCATAATCTCCGTCCTGGTGTGGTACTACTTAATAGGGCCGCTGTTTCTCCCCACGGATATCATAACGGCATCGCTGGTCTTCGGGCTTGTTATAGGTGTTATCTGGACATACGCCAGGGCCCACGAGCTGTTCGTTTCAAACCCGAAGAAAAGGCGGAAGATCTAGAGATGCTGCACAGCGAATATTATCCTATTTCAATGAGCTTGTTTCTGCTCGTTGCCCCGCCCGTAATTTTTACACGGGACTTTGAAACATCGAAATATTCGGCTAGCATCTCAACCAGCCGGCGATTCGCTTTGCCATCGGTTGCGGGGGCGTTGACCTTTATCTTGTAATTGTTTTCGCCTATTTTGGCTATGAATGGCACTTTAGCGTTGGCGGTAACCGTAGCATTTATAATCATAAAATTAACCCGGAGCCTCAGGAGGGATTTGAACCCCCGACTTCCAGTTTACAAGACTGGCACTCTACCCCTGAGTTACTGAGGCGCTGATGATATTTATTTAACTTATTTTATAAAGATTTCCAAATCGGTTATTCCCTTGCAAACATATAGGTGTATCCCACAATATAATCGACCAAGAATTTCAGCTGCTTTAGTCTTGCACCCGCGTGCTTGATAAATTCCAGGTTTGTTTTTTTTACCGCCTTGGTCAATCCAGCCAAAGCAGGGAACAGCAATAACAGTATTATGCCGTTGACCAGCAGCGACCATTTGCTCTGGTGCATCGCATAGGCCACGCAGTAAAGTACCACTCCCGTGATTATAGATATGGCCGCGACCCTGGCGAGCTGGCCAAAGACATGCTTGAACTTGAACTGCTCCTCCAAGGCCCTGATGTATATGACATCCAGGAATATCGGTGTTATCATGTATATTGCAATAAGGACTCCAAGCGCCTGATAGATCGGTGTGAGGACGAAAAGCAGCAGCAGCTGCACTATCACGGCGCCGATCTGGTATTTCATAAACCGCTTTGTGTCGCCTTTTCCTATTATCAATGTTCCGGCAAACGAGCCTATTATGCCCACGCCCATCCCGACCACGATTACCGAGAAGTAAAACGGGGCAGAGGAATACTGTGCGGTGAACAAGATGTTTGTCATGGGCACCGCCACAGACACGGAGTATGCAATCAGCGGAAAGAGGAAGAGCGCGCTGTAAAGTACGCTATTGTTGTAGATCGAACCTATCTTTTCAGCGGTCTCCTTCTTCGCAAGCGCAGCAGAGAAAGTCCCGACCAATATGAACGTTATGGATGTTATAAGAAGCTCCACGAACCTTGCCAGTTTGTAGGCGGCACCGAAGTTTCCAACCACGCTGGAGAGTGCGAAGACCCCTAGCAGCAGTATGGAGAAGTTCTGGGCTCCTACCTGCGCGATGTACGATGCGACCACGGGGGCGGAGAACTGCGTCAGCCTCTTCATTATCGCCCTCGTCGGCCTTACGAACGCAATGCCGACCTTTCGCGTTATATACGAGAAGTTCGCAACGGTCCCCACCACGAGTCCTATCAGCAGCCCGGCCATGGCGCCTATTACACCATAACCAAGGAGCACCAACACGACTGAGCCGATCAGGTTCAGCAGCGCGTACACCGCGTTTGCCACCGTCGCTTCCTTCACGAGGCCCATGCCAACGAGCGCGCCCTGTGTCAAGTTGAAGACTACCATGAGGAATTCGCCTACCGATGCGATCTGCAGTATCAGGGCGAGCGATGGGTTATGATAAAAGTTCACAGCCACGTAGCCGCTTAGCAGCAAACCCGCAATCGCTATCGCCAGCGCTATCGAAAACGCTATGGTGTAGCCATTCGACAGCAATACGTTTATCGCATGCCTGTCGTCGTGCCCCATCTCCGGGAGCATCTTCCTGAATGCGGTGCTTATCCCAAAGTTGCTCGCTATGCCTAGAAAACTGTTGAATGCTATGCCTATGGCGTATAACCCGTATGTGGAGGGCTGCAGAATCCTCGCAAGGAATACAAGGAGGATAAGCGTAATCACCGTGGATGCAATCTGTCCCCCTACGTATATCACGCCCCTCTTCGCCGTGCTAAGCCCCAATTCCTGGACTTCTTCGGAGGTTTCGCCATCCATCTAGTCAGCCTTAATGAATTGGGAGAGCTTTGGCCCGACAAGCTCCCTTTTTTTCCTGAAGTCCTCCAAGAACCTGTTTACCCTCTTTGCAAGGTCGGCCTTGTGCTCGCCCGCAAGGACCGTCCCCCTCCTTTCCGCCTCAAGTATTTTCTCCAGTTTAGTGTCATCGGGCTCGAAGAGGAACTTGTAGTATTGGCACACCATGCACTTGTCCGGATCGCCCCCATGCTTCTTCTGAAGCTCTGCGGTTGACTGCTGGCCGGTAAGCGCATGGTTGATTTTTTTCGTCACCACTTCTGGTGAATCGTCCAGGAATATCACATTCAGTGGATTATCTGCGGACTGTGACATCTTTGCATCGCCCCCAAGCCCGGGCAGGAACTTATTGTGCAATATTGCTGGCTTGTAATAGCCGAGCTTGCCTATCACGTCCCTCGCCACCCTGAAGTGGACATCCTGATCTATTCCCAACGGTATCAGGCAGGGAACATTGTGGCCCACCTCAACCGATTTGAGGAATGCGGGAACCGCCTGCATGCTGGTGTAGAATATCCATCCTATATTTGCGCTGTTGTCCATACCAAACGCGTCCTTTACAACAGAGAAAGTTATCCTGCTTGAAACCCTCACCGCCTGTTTGTACAGGGTCTTTGCATAATCTGTATCCATGAAGATCCTTGTTTTCTTCGGATCAAAGCCGACGGCGGCTATATTCAGCGCGGCCTTCTCCGCAAGCTTGTGGTACTCCTCAAGCGGTTTTGCGTCTCCCTTGTAGGTATGGAAGAGGAACTTCTCCTCGTCGGGTAGCTGTATGTAGACCTCGGCGCCGAATTTCTCCTGGAGCCATTGCGTAAACATGAATGGGAGCAGGTGCCCTAGGTGCATCTCTCCAGAAGGAGCAAGACCAGTATAGAGATAGAACCGGTTCCCCTTCTCATATTCATCCAGAAGCCATCCGAGCTCCCTGTGCGCGAAGACAATTTTCCTTCTTATGAAGGGGTGCAGGTCTCCAGTATGCTTTTTCAGCCTTTCCAGTAACTCCTTGTTAAGCTCCTTTATGCCAAACTGTTTCTCAAGCACTCCATAGTCCACCTTTCCCTCAACATTCCAGGGGGTGACCTCGAACTCCTCCGCCATCGTTATCAGAGAGTCTTGCAAATAAAGGCATATAATGTTTTGTATGACCGCAATTTTCGATAACAGCAACCTTTATTAACCTTGACGGGCAAATAAAATTGGCTTTTTGTAGAAGTTAGATGCTGAAGACAAATTAGTTCTATTCATGGTGTTCTTGTGGGAAAGTTTCCTATAGCCGATGCAGAAATCATAAAGATATACATATGCAAGAGGTGCAAGGCTAGGAACTCCGCTTCAGCGGAAAAGTGCAGGAAGTGCGGATACTACGCGCTCAGGCCAAAGAACAAGGAGACGAAGACAAAGAAATAATTAAAATGACAAAATGACATTTTGAGTGGTGTGAAAATGGTAGATTTGAATCCAATGGAGCAGAGCGTGGTAAATGCGATGAAAGAGCTCGGTGCCACCAAGGATACCACGATAAAGACCGCCGACGACATAATGAAGAAGTGCAACAGGCCAAAGGGCATGGTGACGAATACGCTCGTTTCGCTCGTTCAGAAGGGCGTGATAAAGAGGGTCGTCAGGGAAAAAGCATCCGGATACTACCTACTTGCGCAGGTGTGAATGTGGACGAACCAGATGAATATGTTGATTTCATGGCCAAGTACAAGGATTGGATATCGATAAGGAGGCTCGGGATACGTCCAAACACCACACCGCAGGAAGTGGTGTACCATCTTGCCGGCATAAGGGCTACGATGGAGGGGAAGATGTACCCGTTGCTCGGGATAAAGACCGGAGTTCTTGATACTTTTGCGGACGGTGCAACCCAGGGCCTAAAGAAAAAGGACCTGCCGCAGATAGTTGCCAAGCTTGAGTCCCAAGAAGCCAAGCAGGCAATATCCGCATCATCGACCGAGACGCTAGCTCCGCTTGCCAAGGTCTACCTTCTTAACAAACTCATAACGAATGTGGGTCTTGAGACGGGAATAGGACAACTCTCAATGTCAAAGATATTCCCGGAGCTCAAGCCGCCAAAGATGCCGCCCGTAGGCAGGAAAAAGAAAACAGAGCAGTAATTTTCCGAGAAAATCCGTCTTCGATATGCTTAAATATCAGGTAAATTATCAACCCTACGCGATAGTATGACTAAAACAACTGGATCCACTGGAATGAACCAGCAAGAGATTATGCGATATCTGACAAATCTATCTGGCAACGATCTCTGCGCAGGAATTATAGAGTCCGCGACTAGGGCATTGATCTCCCCTTGCGACATAAAGACTTTTTACAATGGATACGTCGGGATTATGAGGGAGCTAGGCCTGGCGCAGATAGTTGCGGATCAGAATATAGGCTATGTCATAAGCAAACTTGGCGCTAAGACTGCTGAAAAATGGTTTTACATCCTTCCCCAGATACAACTGCGAACTTCAGAGGCCCACTACCTTCAGAACGCCTCCAGGATAAGCGAGAGGGTTATGCGTAGACGCACTAGTGCTAGGGAGCGCTTACCAGATGACTCGGTATTGCCGACATTGCAACGTAAGCGGCAAGAAGGCTTGCTCCGAGCATAGCTATTACAAAGATCGCAATGCAAAGGGTCCATCCCACCCACGGGTTCTTCTGCAATCCGGGAAGCCTCTGCATGAGCAGTGCGACCGGATACGAGAATATACCTGCTGTCCCGAAAAGCCCGTAGAGTGCGAGCAGCGCTATTGGCTCCTTCGTGAGGCCTATGTTATATCCCTGCACCCCGTAGATTATCGTCATTATGCCTATCAGCAGGCCAAAGAAGCCAACATACTCAAACCTTATCCTGAAATGTATTGAGAGCGCAAGCGCCAGCACTATCATCCCGAATGAAACCAGGGGATCATAAAATAGTATATTGTAGCTTCCAGGCAGCGGCCAAGCGAGCTGGCCCCACATGCCCGTAACCATCATGTATAGTCCAACTAGGATGAGCGGTGCCTTTGCCCCCTCGAGCCGCGCCGCATAGTCTGTATAACCCTTGTTCCTTTTCGCATATGCAAAATATTCGGATATCACAAGGTACAAGATCAAGAATCCAGCGAAGCTCAGGGAGAACAAAGAGTACGCCAGATTGTCGATAAAGGGCATGCGATTACAATGTTAATATGTATAACGCCTCCTTTAAAACTTTATGGTATCCGTTTCGGTAGCAGCTCAATATCTCCTCACGACGGGCTTCACATCCGTTCCATTGGAGTACACGTATATGCCGGTGCCGTCCGTGTTTATGTTCACGACGTGGTAACCCCTAGACACGGAATCGCACCTGAGCAGCGCCCTGTCCCTATCTACAAGGTTTTCTTCGGTTATCAGCCTCTGCGCATCACCTCTCAGGTGCACAGCGTGGAGCTCAGCATACTGTTTCGCATCGATCTCAAATCTTGGATCCGGTTCGATATTAGCATGTATGTGCCTTTTTATCGCCTCCTGCGTGGCGACTATTGTTACAGGAACCGCCAAGGCTTCTGATCCGCTCCCATACCCGAGTAGTACGCCCCTTTGCTGTAGATTCCTGTCCTTCAGCTTTGCCGAGTAGTTCAGCAGGTAGCTGGTGAAGCTCGTGAACAGGGCTCCTGTGTAAGAATTGCCAGTTGTTTTTGGTATTTCTAGCGCCTCATTGATGTGCAGGCTCTTCTTGTAGGCCTCAAATTCAGGTGTGGTTCTCAGTTTTTTCAGCCAGTCCCAGTATGCATTTATACTTGGATCATTACCTACATAGTCAATGATTTCCCTTTCCAGTCTTTGGGCGCCGTCGGTGTTAAAGCTCTTGAGCTTGTTGCCTATGAGCTGTGTAAGCTTCCTTGTGCCGGTTAGCGGCTCCCTTCCAATGTTTTCCCTGTTCGTTATCCTTTCAAATAGTTCGGGATCAGCAGTCTTCAGGTAGTGGGCAAACTGGAACCCAGCAAGATACTCTGCTTGTGCTGGGAATGGGACATGGCAGAGTACGAACTCTATCCCCTTCACCCCGTGGTCATGGCCATCGCTCCTCAACCTGTGCTCAAGGTCCTCGGCTGCGCTTCCTACATCGTAAACAAAAATCTTTTCGGAAGGTTTACCATGGACCTTTGGCGTATCGCACCCCACCTTTGTGAAATCCGAGAATGTAACGTTATGCGCGGTGCTCTCCGGATGCAGTTCCGCCAACAGAGGCCGTGGCGTCACCCACATAAGCGCAGCAGCGCCGCCCTGCGTGGCCTCGGCTCCTGGCGCCTTTTTGTCTTCGTATATCGATGTGTCAGCTGCAATGACAATCGAGGATTCATTGTAGCCGAGCATGGCATTGCGGCTTACCCTTGTGGCTGCGTCATCCAGGGCCAACAGCCCTCCAACGCACGCAAATTTTTCCTCAGTTATCCTCGAATGCCTTATCTGTTTCAATACCGGTGAGAAGAGCACCGGATTTTCCTCAAGGAGCCTGGATTCGACTATGCCTCTCGATATCATCACGTCGGGTCTGCTCTTGTCTATCGCGCTCTCCGTGCCGGAGTAAACGCTTCTTATTGGACACTGTGCGAGGAGCTCCCTGCTTTCTTGGTCGCTGGTTACCTGCCGAAGGAAAATATCAAGTGCATCTGCGACAAAAGTGAAATTTGCTTCGGAATATCCGGGCAGCCTGAACATGTCAACTTTCAATCCGTTCTTTATTGTGCCCAGCTTCTTTGCAGTTTTTTCCGCATCTCCGCCTCCAAGCGCCTCGGCAAGCTTCTCGGCGCGCATATGCAATCCCGGCGTTGTGACCACAATCTCGCTTATTCCGACAGGCACATAGGACATATTTCTGGTTGCCATAGCATCACGGTAAATGCCAAAATCAGGCGAACGACAAGCTCCCCCTGTTCCTTGTCTGCGCCACCCTCCCTGCTATCTCGTCTGTGACCCTGGAAGCCCTTCCGTCGCCGAGGTTCGTGAAAAAATGTATCCTCGGATCGATCCTGCTGGATATTTTTCCGAGAACGCTGCTGTGTTTGTCCCCCCGGTGTATTGTCTCCATGCCTTCCCAGGTGGATTTCCAGGCCTCCTGGGTATCGTCCTGCACCCTAAGGTCCGGTTTTTCCTCCCTCGGATCATATCTATTCACGTCCGGGTTTCGTATTCCCGAAAGCTCCAGTATCCTTGCAATGGCGTCAAGATCCGAGAATGAATTTTTTGTCCTGAAACGGACGCGCCTGTGCGGCGTTTCTATCTGCTCTTTTGCATATGCAAGCGTGTCCAGTATCAATCCGGATGTGATATCGAGGTCCTTGGCATCCGCGCTGCCCCTAACCAATTTTATTACGTTGTACATCCCCTCCCTAAGGGCATTGCCCATCCTGGTGCCAGCCCTCAGCAATTTCCTGTCGAAAAGCTGACCTATGTCATCTATTAGCGTCCCATCGACGTCAATCTCTATTACGAATTCCTTGCGGTCCATATTCACTACCGTGCAAATAGCACTGCGAAAACCGCCTTTAAATATGTCGTTCCGTGCTAAGTCAATTGACGTTTACGGCGTCACGCCAGTTCAAAATCTGAATGTCGCACACATATTCTTGAACAAAAAAGAGCATTTAAATATCATAAAAATCACAGCGACTATTACGATGAGCATGGCAATAGTTGGAATCCCCAAAGAGGCGCTGTCCACGTTTGAGATATTCTCAATATCCGTGGAGTATGCGAAAAGCCTGTATACAATCAGGGAGCTTAGAAACCAGCGGCTGACCGGATTCAATGATTTAAATGAACACCTGCCTGCGGAATGGGAATTTAGCGGCACGGCGATAAGGGACGCGGAAGCACTAAGGGAGGGCAAGGGCCTGTCCTACGGCGAAATGGCAAGCGGCGTCATGCGGGTCTTCGACGTGCCAAAGCCTATCGCGGAGAAGGTGGTGGAATGGGTAAGATGGTACATGGTCATGGGAAAGGAGAGGTATGGGGAATTGCACAGGGATGCCGACAGGCTGTCGAGGGCCGGGCGCCACAAGGAAAGCGCCGAGCTCTTTGAGAGAATGGCTTCGCTTTCGGAAAGGAGGCAGCTGCCCGTCGGTTATGTAGACTGGCCTGTAAGCCAGGCCATGGCCGAATTCAAGAAGGCCGGCATGCAGGATGCTGCGGCTTCGCTGCTGCGCAATTACGGATCTAGACTGCAAAGGACTGATGCAAGATAAAAAGAAAATTAGCTGAGGCCTATTTCTATCTGCACCGTATCGGGGACAGGTATCCTCATCACCTGCCTGAGCGCCTGTTCGCTTCCATCTATCTGTATAAGCCTCTTGTGGATCCTTAGCTCCCATTTTTCATATGTGTGGCTTCCGTCAGCAGCCGGCGTCTTCCTCGTTGTCTGTGAAATGCGCCTTGTCGGCAGAGGCACAGGACCCCTGCTCTTGACGTTGGCCGCCTGTGCGATGCTCTTTATCTGCCTTGCTATGGAATCAGCGTCCTTCCTGTTGGTGCTTATCAGCTTTATTATGGCAACGCTCATTCAATGATCCTCATTGCGCCTTTCTTGGGACAACGTCCAGGATCACTCCTGCGCCTATGGTCTCTCCCATGTCCCTTATCGCGAACCTTCCCAGTTGCGGGAAATCGCTGTACTTCTCCAGGGCCACCGGCTTTGTTGGCTTTATCTTGACTATGGCTATATCTCCCGTCTTCAGCGTCTGCGGGTTCTTCTCCGCCGTCAGTCCCGTCTTTGGATCCTTCTTTTCCAGGAACTCGATGAATGTGCACGCCACCTGCGCAGTGTGTATGTGGAACACCGGCGTGTAGCCCTTTGCTATCACGTTCTGGTGATGCAGCACCACAACCTGTGCGGTGAATTCATCCGCAACGCAAGGCGGGCTGCTCGTCGGGCCTATAACATCCCCCCTCTTTATGTCCTTCTTCTCGAGCCCCTTCACCGCGAACCCTATATTGTCGCCGGGCTCGGCCTTCTGCAGCTGCTGGTGGTGCATTTCTATGCTCTTGACCTCCGATTTCGCACCGCTGGGCATTACTATTATCATATCGCCAGGCTTTAGGACTCCTGTCTCTACCCTTCCCACCGGTATGGTTCCGAATCCCTGCACCGTGTGCACGTCCTGTACCGGCAGCCTCAATGGCTTGTCGGTCGGCTTTGCCGGCACCTTTAACATATCCAAGGCTTCAAGCAGCGTTGGTCCAGTGTACCAAGACATCTTGTCGCTCTTCTTTCCGGCATTGCTGCCTTCCAGGGCAGAATATGGAACATAAGCTATTACCGTATCAGGTTTGTAACCAAGGGTTTTCAGCAACTCTGCCACGTTCTTCTTTGTCTCTTCGTATTTGTCCTGGGCGAAGTTTACGGCATCCATCTTGTTTATCCCAACTATCATCTGCTTGACCCCGAGGACGTTGGCGAGTATCGCGTGTTCCCTTGTCTGTGCCTGCAGTCCCTCCTTGGCCGAGCATATCAGTACTGCCGCGTCCGATTGGCTCGCTCCTGTAATCATGTTCTTTACGAAGTCCCTGTGCCCGGGGGCATCGATTACTGTAAAGTAGTACTTTTGAGTCTGGAATTCCCTGTGCGCGATGTCTATCGTAATGCCCCTTTCCCTCTCTTCCTTCAAAGAGTCCATGACGAAGGCAAACTCGAAAGTCGGCTTGTTGAACGTCTGTGTCAACTCCTTCATTCTGACCATGTCCCTATCGGAGATGGCCCCCGTCTCGAAAAGAAGCCTTCCGACCGTTGTTGACTTCCCGTGGTCAACGTGCCCTATGAATATCAGGTTCAAGTGCGGTTTGTCTGTTGCCATTTAATTCACCTAAGTATAATGATTAATATTGTAAAATTTGAAAAGCGGAACTTGTCGGTTGTTAAGCCATTTTCCGTCAGTAAAAAACGCCTTTCCTCGATTAGTGTTTCTGCAAGTTAAATATAAATACCTTATGCTTCTTTCCCCGATTCAGGCAAGGTCGACTATGTGGCTTTTGCAGCCTATGTTGACCGCTATTACGGACGGCTTTCCTTGGCAGGCATTCGATTTTGCCCCGTTGAAGACCTTGATGAACTGCTCGTAGAACGCTGCACCATCAATGCTAAACACAAATAATATGTGCCCCCGGGATTCAACCTGCCTGCATGTCGCTTCATCCCGATACAGGATGCCGTTTTCCACCAGCCTATAGTAGCTCTCCCTTTCATGGTCTGAGGGGTTCCTCAGGTATATCCACTGGTCCTTGCGCGCAAGCTTGAGCAGGTCCCTGTCATGCGTGCCTACGGTCAAGACCGTCGGGATTCCCGACCCTGCCGGTCCCGCAAGCGTCATCATGTCCGTTGCCATTTATTTCTAGTTTTCCTCAGAATAACAGCATTTATACCTTCTCTGCAAAAGCCATGGGGGCAGACAGAAAAGTATTTATAAAGGATGGTCTATAATCAAAGTAAGTCGATGCTGAAAGCATCAGGACGAGTCTGGTGAAAAAATGGACAAGTTTAATTGGATAGAGGCCAAGGCGGCAGCCGAGGAAGACGACGAAGACGACGAGGACCTCGACGACGAAGATTTCGACGACGAAGACGACGACATGGGAGACGACGAGTCCTAATCAGGCGCCACGGTGCCTGGTTCGGTTTGGTTTTAAAATTTTATTTTTCATTCCTTCTTTTTGGCACCCGGGCCTTATCAAAAGCTATAATAAGTAATAACAGATAAAATTAGTATGTGGGAAAACAACGCCTTTTTATCCTGACATTCATGCAAAAAGAGGGCTGAACCCAAGGTATATCGATGTCAGACGGAATAGAACTTACTGTTGCAGGCGCGCTGGTCACTGACGATGGCAGAGGGATCGCTAGGATAGATTCCAAGGCAAGGAAGATGCTAAACGTCATATCCGGCGACATAGTTGAGATAAAGGGGAAGAAAAGATCCACCGCCGCCATTGTGTGGCAGGCACATCAACAGGATGAGGGCCTTGATTTCATAAGGATAGACGGCTTTATAAGGCAGAACCTGGGGATCGGCATCGGCGACAAGGTATTTGTCAAAAAGGCGGAAGTTGCGGAGGCGGAAAGGATAACCCTGGCACCACCCCCAAACCAGAAGAATCCCATTTCACCGGACTTTTCAGAATATGCGAAGAACAGGCTTGAGGACAAGCCTCTCGTAAAAGGCGATGTGGTGCCTATCGCAATGTTCGGTTATGTATTTGCATTTGTAGTTGCGCAGGTGCAGCCCCACGGCGTGGTAAGGGTGAGCCGGAACACGGAGGTCACTGTCAAGACCGAACCGGTATCAGACTCCATGGTAAGGATAGGCGAGGTGCACTACGAGGACATCGGAGGGCTGAAGACGGAAGTCCAGAAAGTAAGGGAAATGGTGGAGCTGCCCATCAGGTATCCCGAATTGTTTGAAAGGCTTGGCATAGAGCCGCCAAAGGGAGTACTGCTGCACGGCGCACCCGGAACCGGGAAGACCCTTTTGGCGAAGGCGGTGGCAAATGAGAGCGATGCGCATTTTATTGATATATCCGGTCCCGAGCTGGTGAGCAAGTTCGTCGGGGAGAGCGAGGAGAAGCTCAGGGAGATATTCAACGAAGCGAAGGAAAAGGCCCCCACAATAATATTCATGGATGAGATAGATGCGATAGCGCCGAAAAGGGAGGAGGCGACGAACGAGGTCGAGAGGAGGATGGTTTCGCAGCTGCTCACTTTAATGGACGGCATGGCGTCCAGGGGCCAGGTCATAGTCATCGGCGCGACCAACCGTCCCAATGCGATAGACCCCGCGCTCAGGAGGCCGGGGAGGTTCGACAGGGAGATAGAGATAGGCGTACCGGACAGGAACACCAGGAAGGAGATACTGCAGATCCACACAAGAAACATGCCACTCGCAAAGGATGTTAACATAGATGAGCTCGCCGACCTGACGCACGGCTATACCGGTGCGGACATATCCGCGCTCGTGAGGGAGGCGGCCATGGCGACCCTGAGAGTCATTCTGCCAAAGATACTTGACAAAAAGAGCGTACCCAACGAGTTGCTCATCAGCCTGAGCGTCAAGAGGAGTGATTTCATGGAGGCGATGGCGAACGTTTCGCCGAGCGCACTGAGGGAAGTCTTCCTGGAGCGCCCCAACGTTCACTGGGCGGATGTGGGCGGTCTGGAACCTATCAAGAGGCAACTCAAGGAGGCATGCGAATTGCCGATAAAGCACCCCGAACTGTTTAAAAAATCGGGAATAAGGCCCATAAAGGGAATCCTATTGGTCGGCGCCCCGGGCGTCGGCAAGACCCTTCTTGCAAAGGCGGTAGCCACTGAAAGGGAATCAAACTTCATCTCGATAAAAGGCCCGGAGATCCTCAATAAATACATCGGCGAGAGCGAAAAGGCGATAAGGGAGATATTCAGGAAGGCAAGGATGGCTGCGCCTTGCATAATCTTCATAGATGAAATAGATGCAATAACCTCGGGAAGAGACTCAGAATCAAATGCACAAAATGACATTATTTCGAGCATAACGAATTCGTTGCTGATAGAGATGGACGGTCTCCAGGAAATGAAGGACATAATAGTATTGGCCGCGACGAACAGGCCAGAAGATATGGACCCCGCCCTGCTGAGGCCCGGCAGGTTTGACAAAATAATCGAGGTGCCGATTCCCGACGAGGCAACGCGCCTTGACATACTGAAGATACACACAAAACGGATGAAGCTGGACAAGGAGGTAAATCTTGAGACGCTTGCAAAGCGCACGGAGAACTACACTGGCGCGGAGATAGAAAATCTCGTCAGGGAGGCGGGCATGAATGCGATAAGGAAGTACATAGGCAAGCAAAAAGACAGCAATGAGCCGGATTCAAGCGCCATAATAATAATCACGAAGAACGATTTCGATACGGCGATGGAGGAGATAAGGCCGGCGATACCCAAGGCCGTGTCGGACAGGATAAGGAGGTTCAAGGAGGAGCCGGAGATGATGTACAGATAAGACAATTTATGCTAGGTGATTTATTGAAGATAGTGCTTTCAGACAAGAAACTCGGACGGGGCGCCCAGTTGGAGCTCCAGATAGACAAGGCAAGCGTACTCCTGAACAAGAAGATAGGCGAAGAAGTGGATGGCACGTTCCTTGGGCTTACCGGGTACAAGTTCAAGATTAGCGGGGGCAGCGACAAAAGCGGTTTTCCAATGGAGAGGAGCATGGAGGGGACCGGCAAGGTCAGCGTACTGAGGAGAATCGCTATGTCCGGGAGGCACAAGGGCCAGTACAGGAGGGAGAACAAGAGGGGCAACATGATCAGCCCCGACATAGAGCAGGTGAACCTCGTTGTGCTCGAATACGGAGACAAGTCCCCCGAGGAGCTCTTCCCTAAGAAGGAGGGAAAGAAGGAAGAGAAGGGGGAGAAGAAGGAGGAGAAGGCGGAGAAGCCAAAGGCCTGATTTCCGCCAGCTGCAATCACGGTGCATAATCGACATGGGATAATCTTGGAATTCAAGCAGAGCGTATTGAACATAGGCACTCTCGGCCATATAGACCACGGCAAGACATCGCTGACGAGGGCGCTGACAAATGTATGGACTGACAGGCACAGCGAGAGCATAAAGAGGAACATGACCATCAAGCTGGGTTACGCCGATGTCATAATCAGGAAATGCCCAAAACATGACGGCGCGGAATCCTACACCATCAAGGACAAGTGCGATGACGGCACCAAGACTGAGCCGGTTACAAGAATATCATTGATTGACGCGCCGGGCCACGAAACCCTTATGGCGACGGCCATAGCGGGATCCAGCGTGATCGACGGAATTCTTTTCGTCATCGCCGCAAACGAGCCGTGCCCCATGCCGCAGACAAGGGAACACCTCATGATAATCAACGTGCTCGGCATCAAGAACGTGATAATAATACAGAGCAAGGTCGACATAGTGGGAAAGGAGGGCGCGCAGAAGAACTACAGGCAAATAAAGGATTTCATCAAGGGCAGCACCATAGAGAATGCGCCGATAGTCCCGGTCATGACAAACAAGGGCATAAACATCGATGTCATCCTCGAAATGCTCGCAAACATGAAAAAGCCGGAAAGGGATGTCTCCTCTGCACCCCTTATGTATGTTGTAAGGTCCTTTGACGTCAACAAACCCGGGACCGATGCAACAAAAATAGTCGGCGGCGTTCTTGGCGGTGCGATAATAAAAGGCAAGTTCAAGGTTGGCGATGAGATAGAGATAAGGCCAGGCATGAAATCACCCGGCAAGACAGGAAAGCGGGAGACCTATTCGCCGATAATCACTGTAATAGACAATATGAGCAACGGCAATGACGAGATAAACGAGGCAATTCCCGGCGGATTGATAGGATTTTCAACGGAGATAGACCCGGCATTCACAAAGGCGGACGGGCTCGTGGGAGATGTGGTCGGAAAAGTGGGAAAACTTCCAGAGGCGCTCAGCGAACTCACGTTCAAGTATGTAAGGCTTAACAGGCCGGACATTCCGGAGCAGGCGTTGAAGGAGAACGAGCCCCTCGTTCTCGGGATAGGGACCGCCACCGCGATAGGATACATAAAGAAGGTCAAAAGAGACAATATCGAGGTGGAGCTCAAGCGGCCGGTGGTCACCGAGAAAAACGCGAAGATGGCGGTCATGAGAAACATGGGCCAGAGATGGAGATTGACCGGCTATGGCATAATCGGTGGATAACTCTTCCATATTTTGGACTAATTATTTTAAATATCGTAATCGCGTAGTCCTACTATGGAGCCCCACCACATCCTCGCCAAGGAGGGCGATATAGCCGAACGCGTGATACTCGCAGGGGATTCAGGCAGGGTGAGGAAGATTGCCGGATATCTGGATAACCCACGGCGTGTGAATACGCACAGGGGCCTTCTCTCCTATACCGGAACATACAACGGCATTGAGATCAGCATAGTCACGCACGGCATGGGCGCACCATCCACGGCGATAGTCCTCGAAGAGCTTGGGCATCTGGGCGCGAAGAAATTTGTAAGGTTTGGCACTGCGGGCGCACTCGCCCCAAACATAAATTCTGGAGACTATGTGATTGCGAGCAGCGCATCGCACCCTCCTGGCGGGATCTACACGCAGTATTTCGGAGACGGTCCGGGTCATGATGCCGATGCGGATCCTGAACTGACCCAGCATCTCCAAAAATCATTTTCAGAGGCTGGGCTGAGGTTTCATGGGGGCAGGGTCTTCAGCAGCGACGCGCTATACGCGGAATCACCGGATTTTGCAAAAAAGCAGCATGCGCTCGGCGACGTGGCCGTTGAGATGGAATGCGCAATTCTCTATAAGCTTAGCAGGCTCAGGGGCTGGAAAAGCAGCGCTGTGCTTATGGCGGTAAACAATCTCAACAACGACCACGGCGCATGGATGTCAAAAAGGCAGATAAGCCGGAAAACCGGCGAAGGGGTCCGCGCGATATTGGATGGGCTCTCAAAGGCCTGACCTGCTCATTTCGTTTTCCACTTGCCCGTGTCCTGCTGATAATACCTTATTTTCCCGCCATAGAGCCCTTCCGTTATCTTTTTTATATTTTGGACCACCGTGTCCTGAACTTTCTTCCTTTTCAAATCCAATCCGCTTTCTCCTAGCGAAAATCCGGAGGCAAGCGGGTGCCCGCCGCCGTCCAGCGCAATCGCAATTGCCGAGCTGTCGACCCCCCAGCTTCCAGCATCGCGCATGCTTCTTATGCTGGAATGCCCTGTTTCCGACGATATGTATATTGCGATGTCGCACTTCATCTTCTCCAGCATCATCATGCACGCCTCCTGGTGCGATATCTTCCTTCCAAAGCCAACGCCTATCCTGAGACCGTTCGTTTCAATGATCTCCAAATCCTTCCTGAGCTTTTTCAATTGAGGATCGGCTACTTTCCTGTATTTCTTATAGACACCATTCATGAACCTCGAATCTATGTCGCCGCTTGCAATTGCAGAGACCAATTTGAGCAGTTTTGGATTTTTTGCCCTGTCGTTTCCAAGATATTTTATCGCATAGCCCATCTTGTCAACAAGAAGGTCCTCTCCCTTCCTGCCGGACTTGAGTGCGAAGTCCGCGAGGTGCGTTACCCTTGTCAGCCTGTCGCCGTAGGCATCCCTTTTGCAGAGAAGCCTGTAGACCAGTTCAGCGCCGCAGAAGTCCCTGTTCTCCCCCGCGACCATGACGCTGCAGTGCCTGGATATGCCCTTGAGTATATAATCCCTCCATGGGTGGTGATCGAGCCATATTATCCTGTTGCCGTTCCTGTCAAATTTCTTCACCGCGGCAAGCATTTTTTTGTAAAGTGGCGGGATTATCCCAAAATCGGAAATGACAAGGAGATTCCCGCCTCCCTTTATGTTCTTTATGTAGGCGAGCGCATCATCGTATATCCTTCCGCCGTGGTTTATGAATACGATGTTCCTTAGCGGGACCCCGTAATAATGCACGAGGAGCGCCGCACTGGCTATCCCGTCTAGATCTGACCCATGCGTCACATTGTATATCTTCAAGCAATCATCAAGGAGTCAGTCTCTTTCTGTCTCTCGGGAACAAGGTTACCTCTCTTATATTCTCCATGCCCATCATCCCCATCGCAAATCTTTCAAGGCCTATGCTCCAGCCGGCATGCGGCGGCGCGCCCGCCCTGAACGCGTTAATGTAGAACTCAAAGTTCTTCGGGTTTAGCCCCTTCCTTTTCAACGACTCCACCAGCAAATCCGGATTGTGTATGCGCTGTGCGCCGCTGCAGATCTCCAGCCCTTTGTATATGTAGTCAAAGCTGTCGGTAAGGCCCGGATCGCCCTCCTTCGGCATCGAGTAGAAAGCCCTCAGTTCTACCGGATACTCCTTTATCACGACAGCGTCCCCAAAAACAGCCTGTATGCCCTTCTCGTGCTCTTTCGAGAAGTCGTGACCCATCTCGATGGCATAGCCCTTCTTTTTGAGCCCCTCTATCGCCTCCTTATAAGTTATGATCTTCGTCTCCGGTGCATCGAGCTTCACCCCGAGGGTCTCAAGATCGCGCTTGTTGTGCTCCTTCACTGCGCTCACGATCGCCTTCACGGTTTCTACCAGCACTTTTATCGCATCATCCGCGCTATTTGTGAACGCGAGCTCCACGTCCATCTGCGTTATCTCGTTTATGTGGCTTGTGGTGTTCGACTTCTCCGCCCTGAAGACCGGCATTATCATGAATACCTTGTCAAATCCACCTATGACGGCCAGCTGCTTATACAGCTGCGGGGACTGCGCAAGATAGGCGGGCCTGTCAAAGTACTTTATCTCAAACAACTCCGATCCTCCCTCGCTGGATGCGGCTATTATGCTCGGCGTCCTTATCTGCCTAAAACCTTTCTTCGACAGGAAGTCCCCAAAAGAGTCCAGAATCGTGGATTCTATGTTGAAAATTGCTGCGGTCTCGAGCCTTCTCAGGTCTATCTGCCTGTTGTCCAGCCTCACATCTATCTCGGCGGGGACCTTTCCCGTGACCTCAAACGGTATCTTTGCGGATAATGGGTTGAGGTTGGTAACTTCCCTCGGGACAATCTCAAAGCCCTTCCTTGCCTCACTATTGACCTTTACAACCCCCCTGATTTTTACCACGCTTTCCTTCGGCAGAGACATGCTCTTTATCACACCAGGATCTGCCTCGCCGGATTTTCCCATTACCTGAACCAGCCCGGTGCTGTCCCTAAGTATGAGAAAGGTTATCTTTGCCGTCTCCCTGACTTCATGAACCCAGCCGGCGAGAGTCACCTCCTTCCCCTCCATAGCCGCGGTAATCTCGCCTATATAATGGCTCCTAATCATTGGTTCACCGAACAACATAACAGAAGTGTGACATACTCCCACCCCTAAAGGGATGTGGGCTTCTTGCTTCAACGACAGACATTGTTTCCATCTCTGCAAGCGTTACTTCCCGCAAGTCCTGCGGTAGCTTTTGCAAGTATATTTATTGATGCATTTATATCCCTGTCGGTCTGTGTGTTGCACTTCTCACAGTAATCATCCCACCCTTGAAAGGTGTGGGATTTCTCACTATGCCATGTTAAATATTACTTTGAGCAAAACCTTAAATATTGCTGCTCTTGGACAGATAACGCTTAAGAACTACAATGTTCACAATTCTATGGGACGGGCAGATGGAGAAAGTATCCGAGATAATGGACAAGAAATTGGTCGCAATATCGCACGATGCAAGTTTGAAGTCCGCATTGAAGCTTGCTAAGACCGCAGGGGTGGGCATGCTGCCCATTCTGGATGGGGATAGGCTCGTAGGTATGGTGGGCACCGACGATATCCAGCATTATATTTCCAAGGATCCGGGCAGGGGGGAAGAGTCCGTGGATACGCTCTCCAAGGCGCCAGTTTTTCTTGAGGCCAATGAAACCAGGCAGTCTGCGATGGCCAAGATAATAAAGAACGGGCTTTCAAGGATGCCGGTGGTTGAGAGCAGGTCAACAATGAGATGCCTAGGAACGGTGAATTCAACCGATCTTCTAAAGGCATCGGCTGACGATCAGTCAGAGCAGGCAAAATAAGAATAATGACTATTTGCCGAGCACTATCTGGATCGCGCTCACTTTTGAGCTTGTGCCGTCCTCGTTCGTTATATTTTCCGAGGAAGTCCTTATGCCCCGCTCCTTCAGCGCCGGCATAAACCTGTTAATGACTATCTCCTTTACGTCAACCGCCTTAGATATGGAATTGCCACGGGCTTTTATCTCAACTTCGTCCACGCCTCTGTTGAACTGTGTCACTACTGCCAACACATAATTCATTGTAGGTTTCCTGCCAATGTATATGATATTTTCCTTTCTTTCCTGGTTCCCATTGTTTGAGCCCGCGTACTGCGCCTCTTCTCCGGTGTCTTCCATCTGCATCACCCGATACACAAGTATTATTCTTGAAACAAGGTTATTAAACAATCCTCTCCCGCGGATTTACTTTGCTCTGGAGCCTTCACAGTGGAGCCGCATCGGGTGCCATGCCACGGTTCGCCCTTTTCTTTATCCTTGAAATTTCCTCCTCCACGTCAAAATCCACGCCTATCCCTTTCAGCCTGCGCAGCGGGCACGCTATCGCCACATCCTTCAGGAGTACGACTTCTCGCTCTATTCCTGCTTTCTTTGCGTTTTTCATCTCTGCCTCCAGCGCCTTGATTATGAGCACAAGCACGTCCTCGGTTATTTTCATGAGCCTTTTTTTCTCTATCCCGCCGCTCTGCACTATTATCGCCGCCTCCTCCTCTCCCGCCTGCTCCTCCGGCGCCCTTCTACTGAACACAGTGCCGAACGATCTCATGAATTCCGGGGAGACAGGATAGAAAACCCTGTAGAAGATGTAACCGAACGGCAATGCAAAGGAGTTGAACAGTATGATCTTCTTTGCAAGAAGGCGCTCCCCCCAGACCCTCAGGTTCTCTATGTAGTCAAACAGCTCCACCAACTCCTTCGTCGGTTCCACGGGCTTATGTCCCAGCCCCTGGACGAGGCTTTTTATCGCCCTCGCCCTCTTCACCTCCACGTTAGATACCACCATGAAGTAGTTTGAGTGGGAGATATTGCCATCCGTATCCGTGGCCGCCCATTTCCTTGATATCCTGCCCATCCTGTATTCGCCATAGAGAAAAAGGCTCACAAGATGCAATATCTGGTCTGATTTGAATTTGGTCCCATTCGGCAATATTATTTCATCCTTTGTTATGATGCCCTTCTTCCTGCCAACGTTGATGAAGCTTGCCGCATGCTTTATCGCCGCGGCTGTGCTGTTGCCCTTGAGGTACTCAAGCACATATGGCTTCAGCCACCTGGGCAGGCTGTACTTCTCCAATACGGTATCCACCAATGCTTCTCTCAACATCGGATCATCCTCATTTGCGTTATTGCCCTTTTTTCCTTTCCTTCTTTTTGCCGTATACCCTTCTGTAGTACACAACCCCTCCGACTATCACCACTATGACCACTATCGGGATTGCATATGCGCCGATGCCCGCACCATTACTTACCTCTGCATAATAGTTATTAAAACTGCTGTACTGCTGTGTGGTAAATCCGTTCGGCTGCTTCCACTGTTCATAAATTGTCACCGGATATGTCCCATTGTCTCCCTGGGATGAGGTGCTGACATAGAATGTCGCGTTCATGGATTCCCCCGGCGCAAGGCTATTTATGTAATAATTGGGGTTCTCCGGGGTGAGTGGATATACGGTTTGCAGGCTGAGCGTCATCTGCTGCGCCTGCTCGTTCCCAATGTTCTTTATTGTGAAGACCAAGGGCTGGTTCGTTCCTCCCGGGTTGAGCGCCCCGTGCACTTCCGTTATATTGAACATTGACGCATTCTGCAGCTTGACGGCTATGTATTGGAGGGACTGGTTTGATATCCCGGTTACATCGCTGTAGCTCACCGATACCAGAAGGTTGTACTCGCTCCTATTTGCGTCCCTATTTGCCGTTAGCTGGATCTGCTCTGTTGTGCTTGCTCCCGCCGCAAGTGTCCCTACAAAATATGACGATGCACTGCTCGTCACGCTCAGCGGTGCGGAATCCAGGAATCTAACGGTTAGGTTCTTTGCTGCTCCATATCCATTGTTCTGCACCAATAACGTCAAACTCTGGTTTGATCCAGGTGCAAGCTGGGCGGGAACTGCATTTTCTATGCTCGCGACTATACTGGGCCTGGGCGCGATGAAACTTATTGGTATGTATGTTATTGCGTTGTAGTTCGCGCCGCTCTGGGCCGTGTACCTGACCATTACCGGGATCGTTATGTTGCCTGCCGGAAGGTTTACCGCGGCAATCAAGTCCGCCGCCTCTGTTTCAGAAACGCTCACATTCATTATTCCAAAATCAAGGACGGGAGTGCCGTATGGTGCAAACGTATTAGAATTCAGGAATGTTATGCTGACGTTCCTTGCCGTATCCGTCCCCGTATTTATGGCTGTTATTTCGAATATGTTTTCCCCTCCGCGCGCCAACGAGCGGTTCTCCGGAATTGCAATAAGCTGTATGTTCGGGGTCCCGTAGACATGGAAGCTGATTGGAACCGTTGTCTGGCCCGGTATGTCCTGCTGGGATGAAGTGGTTCCGGCCACGGCATCGTATGTCGCCTGCATATAAATAGTGTATTCCCCAGCAGCCAAGGTAGATGGAACATGCAGCTTGTAAGTGAATGGCAGCAAACCGCCCCCGTACTCACCAGTCCCTATTACGTCTATCAGTTGCGATGAGGAAGGCGATACGTTAAGTATCGGATTGGATGCGGTAATCTGGAGATTAACGTTTTTCAGCGGATTGGTATATGAGTTGAACAGCTGGAATGAGAGGTTAAACGTTTCTCCAGACATGACCGGCTGTGGAGTTATCTTCATATTCACAAGGCTGATCGCGCCGTTTGGCGCCACCTGGGCGGCCGTTACCGTCATGCCGGCCATTGCAATAATCATTGCAAGCGCCAATCTCATTTTCCAACCATTTATACCATTTTTCATTGAATCACCATGAGCATAATCATAATCAATCAATAGTGCTCTTGAACAAGATAACACTAAGCAGCGTAGAGACTATCGCGAAGCCGAGGAGGACCGATATGTCCGTTATCATATTTGCCAATGGATACGTCCCCACCAATATGACCCATCTGAATCCGTCAACCGCGTACGTCATTGGATCTATAATGCTAAGCGTCTGCAAGGTCGATGGCAAGCTGCTCACCGGCACGATCCCTCCAGCAAGGAACCATAGCGGCAACCCCACAGCCTGCGCAAATATGGCAAACGATGTTACGTTCTTCAGTCTGGACGCCAGTATGGCGGACACGGAGGTGAAGCACACCATCAGTATCATTCCGAGTAAAAATATCCAGAAAAGGCCTGTCCATCCCATCGCTATTTGCGATCCGAAAATCAGTCCTATAAGCAGTACCACTGTTATGTACAGTATCGACTGCACAGATCCGGCAAGCACCCTCCCAAAAAGTATCGCCGCCTTATTTATCGGCGCAACAAGATAGGCTTTTATGAAACCCGCATTCCTGTCCGTTATAAGCCCCATCCCCCCGGCGAAGAGGGCGCTGAATACCACTATCATTCCTATGACCCCGGAGAAGATAAAGTCCGTTTCGCTTCCGTTGGCGCCATTAACCGGGGTTGACAATGCCGCCCCAAAAGTGCTTGAAGGCAGATACTGCTTGACCTGGTAGTTGCCCGGCCCGGCGAAGAGGGCTGCGCGCTGTTCTATCATAGGCAATATTTCGCTGGTGACCGAATACTGCGTATTGCTGTAATAAATCCGGACCGCAGATTGTCCATTGTAGGTCGGGAAGTTTGGCAGTATCACTATGACAAAGGATACCTTTCCAGCGTCAAGAAGTGCAAGCGCGTCATTTTGGTTTGTTACGGATTCGACCGACATTATGCCCTGCGAGCCCAGGGAATTTATGAATTGCTGGGATTGCATGTTGTTTGCGTAGTTTACAACAACGACCGGCACGTTGTTTATCCCCTGTCCGGTTGCGCCAAATATGAGGAGTATGAACAGCGGGAATATTGCGGTTCTTATAAGATTGACTCTTATGTTGGCTCTGAATATGAGCATTTCCCTTTTGTAAAGTGCAAGTGTGTCGCTCAGAAGGCTCATTCTCTCATCTCCATCCCCGTATATTCATCCTTCCGCCCTTCATCTCCCCGGTTTCATCCCTCATTCCAGTTCCGGTGAGCTTTATGAAGACATCATCTAGAGTTGGAAGGTGCATACCTATCGAAACCACCTCTATCTTCTCCTTATCCAGCGCGCCGGATATTTTTGTAAATTCCGATTCGCTATTCTTTGTCATCACCGCGGTCAGTTTGTCACCATTGACAACGGCAGCTATCCCGAATTTCGACTTGAGCATGGATGCCGTCCTTGCTACGTCGTTGTTCTTTACCACGATCTCAAGTATTTTGCCGCTTCCCGCAATCCTCTTCACTTCGGATGGCGTTCCCAGGGCTATGAGCTTCCCGTGGTCTATCACCCCGATCCTGTCGCAGAGCTGGTCCGCTTCCTCCAGGTATTGTGTTGTAAGCAAAACTGTATTCCCTTTTTTGTTCAGCCCCTTTATGCGGGCCCACATCGTGGTCCTGTTTTGGACATCGAGCCCCGTAGTCGGTTCGTCCAGCACCAGTATTTTGGGTTCCTGTATCATGGCCTTTACGAGCCCAAGCCTCCGTTGCATTCCGCCGGAGAATGTCCCGGCTTTCTTGTCGGCAAATTGTACGAGATCCGCCTCCTCCAGCGCCTCCCCTATCCTTTTCTGCACCTGGTTCGCAGGCACGTGGTATAGGCTTGAAAAAAGCTCAAGGTTTTGTCTCGCCGTGAGCTCCGCCTCAACCACTGTCTCCTGGGTCATCAACCCCATCAACTGCTTCACTTTTTCGTGATTCCTTGCGAGATCAAGCCCGTCGATTGTTATTTTGCCCGAGGTGGGCAAAAGCAGGGTAAGGAGCATGTTTATGGTGGTGGTCTTCCCGGCACCGTTCGGCCCCAGGAGCCCGAATATCTCGCCCTCCCTGATGCTCAAGCTGACATTATTCACCGCAACGAGATCGCCGAATCTCTTCGTTAGGTTCTCTATTCTTATTATATCAGCCAACACATCACTTGAAAAGTTTTCCAGCCTCCTTCATTGTGCCAATCATCATCCTTCCTACGGATTTTAGGGCCGTCGTCCCCCTTTTTGTTATCGAATAGTAATTTTTGATTTTCCCCTTCCCGGTCTTCGCCTGCATTTTTATGTAGCCGGATTTCTCCAGCACCCTCAGGGTGTTATATATGTCGTTTTTTAGCGTCGGGCCGTAAAAATCCGCAAAGCCCATTCTGTCAAATTCCTTTATCAGCGCGTAGGAGTAGACCTTGCCACCCTGCCTGAGCCTCCCGAGTATCCTCAACTTTAGTATTATGCGCTTCGCTTCCATCGGCATGAAGTCTATTACCTTTGTTCTTTGTTTTTTATCCATTTCAAAAACCTATAATTGTCTTAATGCATCTATTGGTTGCATCTTCGATGCTCTCCAAGCAGGGTAAACCCCGGCTATAAGACTAACTATTATTGCTACGGCTAGGGCCTCTACTATTGTTATAACAGAAAAGACCGGTGAATATGCAAGAGAGGAGAATCCCGAGCCCGCACCAGATGCGGACTGACCTCCACCCCCTCCCCCGCTGACAAAGAC
>DAIDAE010000030.1 GCA_027310755.1 Candidatus Micrarchaeaceae archaeon
GATATTATGGGCGCAGTAAAATCCAATGATAGTTTGCCAGGTATAAGGGGCATATATCTGATCGCGATAATAGTGATTTTGGCCGTAGTGTTCATCGCCATTGCCAACTGGACCCAGCTCGCTCTCATGTTTGTTCAGAGGGTGCAGCCGTTCATGGTGAACACAAAATACGTGGCATTCTTCAACGGCTATAATTCCGTCATAAATATCCCGAACTCAGCAGCATTGCAGCAGCAGGTTGTAACCATCACGAGCTGGATAAAGCTGGTTGGACCGGGGTCTGCCAAGGCGCAGTCGGGATCAACGGATTTTGGATGGATAGTGGGCAAATGGAGTGCGTGGGGCATTGCGGTCTGTGGCCAACAGATGGTACTCTGCTATTACAGCTGGGGTGACCCCCACCTGGAATTCAATTCAAACATGAACCTTACCGCTGGACGATGGTACTTTGTGACGGCCGTAGTATCAAACAGTACGGAGACGCTGTACCTTGATGGTGTTAATGTTTACTCCGGTGCATACGGACTTGGCAACCAGGACTCGCCCGTCCAGATAGGCGCGATAACCTCGTGCTGCAATGAGCACTTCAACGGCTCCATAGCGGATGTGCAGATATACAATACTGACCTGTCGCCGGGCCAGATATCACAGATGTATTCGGAGGGCATAGGAGGGGCGCCAGTGGACAGGAACGGCCTTATAGGCTGGTGGCCCCTGAACGGAAACTTCACCGACATAAGCGGGTTTGGTGACAACGGCGTGCCTGGGAACGTAAGCTTCGTCTCGCCCAATTAATGGCATTACCCCTCTGAAAAAGTAATGTTGGTTATTCCTATTGCCTGCTGCTGTGTGGAGAATCCATTTTGTTCCACAAGGAAGAAGAGAGTGCTGCTGTACGGCCCAGAAGGGAGGGCTATCCTTATGGAATAGTACTGCAGCTGCGTCGTCAGGTTTATGGTAGCCAGCCTCTGGATACTGCCGGGTGAGGCGTTTGTCGTCCCTACGACCATGGTGGCCGGCGCACCGTCTAGTGACATCGCCCTGAAGCCCACCGTGGTGTTTATGAACTGGGCCTGCTTTGAGTATATCTGGTTCTGGATGTTGGTGGCGTTTTTGTACGGCGCGTATATCTGCACGGCGCCGGGATAGACCGGCTCCCAAAGAGCGCGCTGGCTGCCGTTTATGTATGTGGATACCCCCTGCCAGTCAGGCAGGTATGGGAATGCGACATAACTCCTGAATACCACCTTGTTTATTTCATTTGAGGTTGCAAAGACGGTGGTGGTGTTGTCGTTATACACTGGCGCGCCGAATACATTTTCCAGGTAGCCAAGGAGCGCGTCGAGAGAAGGGAGCGAAAATGCGCCCTTGTCAACAGCCAGATATGCGGTTCCGTAGGTATAGAGGGCGAATGCTGTCTGGTTCGTGTAATTCTGCTGGACGACGGACTGGTAGGCAGGAGTAGCATTGAGCTCAAGATCGTACGCAAGCACAACCGCAGGAATATTATACAGGGTAAGGAGCTGTGTCGTGTTGGTCCTGCCGTCCAGACCCCCCACTATGGGCCTATGCGACAGTGCCTGGTAGTACGTTGACATCCCAGGGTACAGGTCAGGCACCGTTCCTGCCGACGGAAGAGCAGGCAACGTCAGTATGGAGAAGTTGCCTGTGAGGTTTGCAAGCTGGCTATACACAATGGGATTAACTATCTGTGTCGTGGTTGCGGTGACGACAGGTCCGATGAGAACAAGGCCATTGACTTCAAGCAAATAGAGGAAGGTTATCGCTGCCGTGGCGACGATGGCGAATTCCCTCTTATCAATGCCAAATGTTTTGCCCTCCTTCTCCAGAAGGTACTTTGCACCGAACGCCGCCAGCATGGCGAAGCCAAGCGCGGTGATTATGGAGAACCTTCCGGGCTCCCTTATCACGTTAATCGCAGGTATTGCATGATAAAGATTGTACAGTGTAGGTATGCCGGTGCTATATCCGTTGACCAGCAGCGACGGACCCAGGCTTAAAAGGGCGAATACTACCGCTATGGCCAACCACATCCTGGATGACTTGAAATTCTTGTATAGCGCAAAAAAGGAGAGCGCGAGCACCACGTAGCCTATGTATGCAATCCTTTCTGCAGGGTCTGGAAGGTATAGGCTGCTGTTGGCCAGCGCCGGATAGAATATGCTGTTGTAGTAGCTCGGCACAAAGAATGTGAGAAGATCGGCGCTCCACAACATGTTGTACTGCGCGGTGTTTTCTATGCTGGCGGTGCCGAGCGCACCTGGCTGGGTTATTGTGTTTATCAGCGGAAGGAATCCCCAGATTCCAGCCACAAAGCAGATTACGATGGCTATTGCCACGTTTCGCAGGAACAACATGCTGAATATGGAGCTCCTCGTCTCCCTGTATATGACATATAGTGCAAGCACAAGCAGCAGGAGTATGCATATCATTATGGTCTGCTCTATGGTGCCCATGAACGTTGCGAGCATGACCGAGAGCCCAAGCCCAACGGCGTATGCCGGCTTCTTGTCGCGGATCATCCTTATGAAGAAATACAGGGAGAGCGGGATCCACTCAACCTGCGTGAATATCAGGAGACCGAGGGCGTGGTCTATGTGCGTTGCGCTGAACGAGAAGAATATTCCGGCCAGAAAGGCCGCGTACCTGTTCTTGACGAAATAATCAGCCAGTATGTACATGCCCAGGCCGGAGAAGGCGAAGCCCAGGAAAAACATTGTATTGTATGCAAAAGGTAGGCTGACAAGCGCGAATGGTGCCGCAATCAGGCCCGTCAATGGCGCCAATGTATGGTACACCAGGTTTTCCCCTATCGGATAATAAACCAGGTTTGTTGCCCAGAAGCTCGTGTGCAATGTGTAGGTAGCGTAATTCACCCACCATATATCCCATAGATTCAGGTAGGCATCGCCGCCTATGCCCGTGGTGACGCTCGACATGTTCATGGTCACATACGCAAACGCCACCAGCGATATTATCAGGTATACGAGCGCCACGATTAGATAATTTTTCAATTCCGGATTTATTTTTCCATGCTTAGGATGCGGATGGCCTGGATGTTCTGGGGTGTGTGCGCTCTCCGCAATATGCGTTTGAGGCGGAGGGGTTGTATCCTGGTTGTTCTCATTATCCATCCAAATACACTCTGGTGCTCAGCTCTTGAACCTGAACATTATTGTCTTTGCAAAAATATAGAAACCATAGTAAAACTTGTTGTTGAACTTCGACGCGCCGATGCGCTCATAGTACTTTATCGGCACCTTTGCAAACCTGTATCCGTGGTTTGCAACCTCTGCATTGAGCTCTGTCCTGAAGATCATTCCGGTCTCATTGAAATGCAGGTCCCTGATTATGTCCCTTCTCATCGCCCACAGGCCGCTCTGGGAGTCCCCTATCCTCTTCATGAACATTATGTTGAATGTCAATGTGGCGAGCGTGTTGCCGAGCAGAAGATAGGAGTCCATCGCCCTCTTGCCTGCACCGGCAAGCCTGTTCCCTATGGCCATATCCGCACCCTTCCTGACAAGCGCTATAACCTTCCTCAGGTCCATGGGCTCATACGTGCCATCAGCGTCTATGTTGGCCACTATGCCTGTTTTTGCGGCGGAATATCCCTCGCGTATGGCGGCACCGTAGCCCCTGCTCCTCTGTCTTATGAAGACAACATTCCTGTTGCTTAGCTTTCCTACCGTGCCAAGATACACGACTATTATGCGGCACGATGGTAGCGCTTTCAGTATCTTTCTTATTATCGGGGCGAGCGCTGGCTCATCCTTGGCAGGTATGACGACAGTGGTATCACTATAGTCCATTGAAACGCTTATTAATTGAACCTAAAGACTAAAAAGCCATGGCGGTAGCATGCTTTAAGTATTTTCAATTGCAAGAAATCCATATGCAGGAAAGGATAGGCATAATAGTCGACCAAAGAGAGCGCAATGCAGAACTCGTATCGGGCCTGGAAAACCTGGGCTGCGACATAAGCTTCAAGACCGCGCCTGTGGGCGACTACATAATATCCGACAGGGTGTGCATCGAGAGAAAAACGGTATCGGATTTTGAAGGATCGATAATGAATGGGAGGCTCTTCGACCAGCTCGAGCGACTTAAAGAGACGTACGAACTGCCGATAGTCTTGCTTGAGGGTGACAGGGAGACCTTCAGGCTAAAGCGCAATGTGATAAACGGCACCGTGGTGGCAGTCTACATAGACTACGGAATACCGGTGCTTTTCTCTGAGGGCCCGGCTAACACGGCAGAGATAATTGCAACAATAGCGAAGCGGGAGCAGGGAGGAAAAAGGCGTGAGCCATCGTTGAAAGGTGCGGCAAGGGCGTACACCGACAACCAATTCCAGGAGTACATGGTAGGCAATCTGCCCGGGGTTGGACCGATGCTTGCGAAATCGCTGCTCAAACACTTCGGGAGTGTCAGGGCAATAGCGAATGCGGATATAAAAGAGCTGGTGAAAGTGGAGAAGATAGGAAAGGTCAGGGCTCAGATGATCCACAATACACTAAACCATTCTTATGAGCACAATCCAGGTCTGCTAGTCCCTGATCCTTGATATTGCCATTTTCTGCAAAATGAATTTGTCAAGGTCATCCTTCGAGTATATACCGAATTTTCTGGCTATTTCCAGCTGTGACTTTTTGTCCCTGGTAATCTCTTTGCTCGACTTTATCAGCGGCTTGAGCTTGTTGAACGAGGTCTTGTTGTTTGCAAAGAGCACAAACTCCCTGCTGCTTTTTGCACCTACCATTTTTATCGCATCGCTTATCTGATTGGTCATCGCGACGAAGAGCAGCATCTCCATGCCCTTGCTTTTTGAGATGTTTGTTTTGTCCCCGAAGGATTCGACAGCATCAATGTATGCACCCGACAAATGGATTTTGTTGATTATACGGTTTGGATCGAATATCTGGACCACTGCGCCCTTGCCCTTGTTTATGCTATTGATTTTGGACAAAATAGCTTCCATCGAAGCGCTGGAGGACGCTATTTTTACCAAAAAATTCTTATAGGAATCCACCGGGATCACCGTTTAAAACTGGGATTAGAAGTAATGCTATTTTTCCAAAAATATATGTGTTTTAAAGTAATATAAATCCTTTACCGAAAGGGTTTTAAAGCTGAAAACCAAACCATTAATGGGGTTGAAGAAGGCGACTTTTACCGTCGAGAAATACCGTTGGTTTTAGCATGGATGATAATGATTATAGTGCCAAGGACATAATGGTACTTTCCGGGCCGCAAGGGGTAAGAAAACGGCCAGCAATGTACATAGGTTCCACCGGAAGCTCGGGCTTTTTGCACCTGCTCTACGAGGTACTGGACAATGCGATTGACGAGGCCATCGCGGGATACGCAAAAAACGTTGTTGTCAGGCTCTCCAAGGATGAAGATGTAGACGTCTGCGAAATAAGCGACGACGGGAGGGGCATTCCGGTGGATGTGATTCCGAAGGTTGGGAAGCCCGCGCTTGAGGTCATACTGACATCGTTGCACTCCGGAGCCAAATTCGAAAACAAGGCATACAGGGTATCTGGAGGCCTTCACGGAGTGGGACTTACTGTTGTAAACTCGCTATCCGAATACACTGAAGTAACGGTAAAAAAGGATGGCAAGCTTTACAGGCAGCGCTTTAGCAGGGGAAATGTGCTGGCGCCGCTGGAGACGCTCGGCCCCGTTGCGGGAAGCGGAACAACGATAAAGTTCAAGCCGGACAAGGAGATCTTCTCGGCAAGAAGCTTTGACACCATAGAACTGACTGAAAGGTTGCGCGACCTCACATACCTCAATCCGGGACTTATGATAAAATTCGTGGATGAAAGAGAGCAGCCTCCAAAGGTTGTGGATTACTTCTCAAAGAACGGGCTTGAGGATTTTCTCGCACACATACGGGGGGACAAGGAAGCGGTCTCCAATCCAATCTATATTAAGAAATCCGCGGATACGTTGAAGGTTGAAATCATACTGCAGTACATAAACACTTATTCGGAGGACATTCTTTCATTCGTAAACAAGATAAAAACCGCGGAAGGGGGCACCCACGTTACTGGTTTCAGGGGCGCCCTGACAAGGGCGGTAACCAACTACAACCAGAAGAACAAGAAAAAGGGCTCGGTAGAGTTGGAGGGGGATGACACAAGGGAGGGTCTTGTCGCAATCATTTCTGTATTGATGCAGAACCCTGAGTTTGAAGGTCAGACAAAGGAAAAACTGGGCAACAGCTCGATAAAATCCTTTGTTGAAAATGCATTTTATCAGGAGTTCTCCAGGTACCTGGAGGAAAACCCTGGCGAGGCGCAGAAAATACTCGGAAAGATATACACCGCTGCCGAGGCGAGGGAGTCGGCGAGGAGGGCAAGGGATCTTGCCAGAAAGAAGGGGCTCTTTGAGGGGGCGGTGCTACCGGGAAAGCTCGCGGATTGCACAGAAACGGACCCGTCAAAATGCGAGATATTCATAGTAGAGGGACAGAGCGCGGCGGGAAGCAGCAAGGAAGCACGGGATAGGTTTTACCAAGCGATACTGCCATTGAGGGGAAAGGTGCTCAATGTTGAAAAGGCCACGGAGGAGAAGATATTCGCCAATGCCGAGCTACACACAATGGTAACGGCGTTTGGCACCGGCATAAAGGACACTTTCAATGCGGAAGGGCTCAGGTACAACAAGATAATACTGCTCACCGATGCAGATGTGGACGGCAGCCACATAAGGACTCTGCTCCTGACTTTCCTCTACAGATATATGAAAACGCTGATAGAGCGCGGGCATGTCTACATCGGCCAGCCCCCTCTTTACAAAGTGGTGCACGGACGAGAAGTAAAATACGCCTACAGCGATCAGCAGCTCAATGAAATAATGAAGAGCAACGGAGGAAAGGCCGCTGTGCAGAGGTACAAGGGTCTTGGAGAAATGAACCCGGAGCAGCTCTGGGAGACCACAATGGATCCGAAGAACAGGGTGCTAAGAAAGATTAGCATAGCAGATGCGGAGCTTGCAAATACTATGTTCACCATACTCATGGGAATTGACGTGGAGCAGAGGAGGCATTTCCTGGAGGACCACGCCACGGAGGTTAAATTCTTGGATATTTGATATTTATGGCAGAAACCGACCAAATCCTGGATTCGCCAATCGAGAAGGAGATGCAGGCGAGCTACCTAGATTACGCAATGAGCGTGATCATAGGCAGGGCCCTTCCAGACGCGAGGGACGGCCTCAAGCCGGCACATAGAAGGATACTCTGGGCGATGTATGGATTGGGCAACACACATGACCAGCCCACAAAGAAGAGCGCAAGAATAGTCGGAGAATGTTTTGCAAAAGACACGCTTGTGCTCACTGAAAAAGGTCTACTGCCGATACAAAATGTTGAAACGGGGACCCTTGTTTATACCCAAAGCGGATTGCATAAAGTTTCTGAGTTATATGTTATGCCAAAACGCAAACTCATAAAAATAAAACTTAAAAATGGATTGGAAAATATTGTAACTGAGTCGCAGCAATTTAAGGTCCTTACAAAAGACTGGCAAATAATTTGGAAAAATGCAAAAGATTTACAATATGGAGATTATATACTTACAAAATCGGTTTATCCAGAAATTTGCGGATACGTAAAAATAAATGAAAAAGAATTAAACGAGAATGTGGCATATCTATTGGGCCAGTTATTATCAGATGGATTTGTACTACAAGATAACAAGAGGGGAAAATATCATCGTATTGGATTTTCATCTTCAAGTATCGAAGTTATAAATGCGGTTGCATTATGTTTAAAAC
>DAIDAE010000031.1 GCA_027310755.1 Candidatus Micrarchaeaceae archaeon
TATTAATATGGTTTAAATATGATAAAAAAGAAGAAATGGACTGAAGATAGATATTTAAATCTATTATTTTAGATTCTAAAAGTAAAATAATGGTCTTATTTCATTTTCAAAAAGTAAAATGACAGTATTATTCTGTTGAAGCTGGCAGTCTGCTATGGCCATATTGCACCATCGACCTTCGGTGTACCAGAATCCTCACTGAGAGCTGCCTGTCCCCCACTCCAGCGCCTTCCCAACCAGGACATCTAGCTCCTTCTCCTTGTTCTCCATGCTTAGCAGGTCCTCGGCAGGGCGCGGCCTTCCCGCATCGGATTTCAGCAGCGAGTGCCTTAATTTCTTCAGCATCATCTTCTGCACCTCAAGGGTTGCATACCTTTCAGGGTCCTTCTTCTCAAGGAACGCCGACTGGTACTCCTCCATGTCCATTATGACCCCCTCGAGGAGCCCGGAAAAGAGCTCGTATACGGACCTGCGCCCGTACCTGACCTCGCCCAGTAGCGAGGTGAAGCCGGCGCCGTCCGTGTGCACGCTGTTCAGCTTTATGAGCGGCATTATTCCCCTGCGCTTGTAGATTTTTGTGCTTACCGTGCCATCAGAGTTGAGCGCTATGTGGTAGCGGCCGTCCATGACGGCGTTCAGCACTATGGCCCTGCCTGTGATCATGGCTATGCCCTTCAGCCCGTCCTGGCCCAGCATGGCTACCTTGTCCAGCCCTGATGAGCTTATGGTCTCGTTTCCTATGGTCATTTTTGGCATGTATTTTCACGTAAAATAAAACTTAGAATCTGGTGTATGCTTTTCAGAGATATTTAAACCATGCGGAGGTGCGGCGTTATCCTTTTTATAGTTTTCCGTGCGGGGGGCGCAATAGTCCCCCTTCACATGAGTTGATTGGGAGAAAAAGGGATTTTGAATTCCTTTACTTTCTCAGCAGCTTCTCCTCGTTCCACATTTCCCTCAGGTCTGCGGCGAACTGGTGCAGGTCGCTTACATCCCCGACATATGGATGATAGGACGCTCCTTTGCCCATGATGCGCTGGGCTATGTAGGACTCAAGGCGCCCGCGCTCCTTGGCCACAAATGCGTTTACGCTGCCGTACTGCTGCTCTATGAGCTTTACGAGATCCTCCCTATGGTAAAGCTCCGCCTCCTCCCTGTCGTTGCGCAGCACATTGTATTTCATTATTATCAGCTGCCACGGCGCTGCCACCATGGCCGGCACCTGTACATCATCCGCGTATATCGGGACTATGCCAGCCCTTCTGAGTATCTTCTTTATTGGTATGCCGCTAAGCCTGCCGGTGGCCTTTATGCTGTCCTCATATATCCCGGAGCTGTCCTCGCCCGGGTTGAAATGCACGTCTATCTTGACCGTGAATGTGAGCATGCTGTTGTCGTATAGCAGCCTTGTCCCGTCGCCCCCAAAATGGGTGAATCCGAGCTTATAGGCCTCCTGCTCCATCGCCCTTACGCCCTGCACCGTTAACCTTGATGGATCGATCTTCACCACCACGTCAACATCCTCCGAGTCCCTGGTCCTCCCCCCTGTAATGACGTTCCTGGCCCTGCCCCCGACCAGCACGGCATCAGTGCCGTACAGCTCCCTGACCTTGTCCAGTATGTCGACAAGCACTACCGGTGGGATGTAATACTTGCGCGACTCGCTGTTGCCATTGTTGTTGCTATTGTCATTGACAGGCTGCTTATTGAGGGATATTGACATGGATATCTTAGATTATTTAGTGGGCATTATGATATTTAAAGCATGCTGAAATGCAAAATACAGTGGGAAATATTTGTGTTTTTGTAATGTATGCGGGCGGTCGGGACCTGCGCTTCGTGGTTTCCTGCCTCATGACCTCCAACATCATGACCTCCAACACCATGATCTCCATCATGGCTTCCTGTATTCTATCACATTGGCCGTGATCCTTTCGAGCCCGAGCAGGTGCGCTGCTGCCACCCTCCTGCAGCCATCCGAATCCACATAGTACTTCCCGCCAATAAGGACAAGCTCTATCGGGTTGCGGTCCTCTGGAATCCTGGAATTCTTCTGCACGAACCCGAATACGTCCAGCCACCTCTGGTCCGAGCCCAGTTCTGTAGGCGTCCAGTCGCTATTGAAGCGGGGCTGGTTGATCCTGGTTACTCCGGCTATGTCGCCGGTCTTGACCTCCCTTACCCCGAGTTCGAAGCTTTTCATGCTCCTGTAATCGGGAAAGTCGTCCTCCAGGGCCCTTATCGGCTTTGGCCTGCTTCCAGCCGATTCCTTCTCTACCATGCTTAGCTATCGATGAAAGGGTATATATATTTTGCCATTTAAATGTCTATATGGCGAAATGGTATGGTGAAAACAACTATAAATTTAGATACTGAAGTATATACGGCGCTTGTAGAGGAAGCGGTGAGGAAGTACGGCACCACCAAGAAACTCTCAAGATTGATCAATGAGAAGCTCAGGGCGCGGAGGAGGCCAACGATAGGCATCACGGAAAGGACATTTGGAATTTGGAAGATGAAGGAAACAGGGGCGGAGTACGTGAGGAGGATTAGGACGGAGACGGAGAAGAGGGAGAAAAAGCTGGGAATATGAGCGAGATTGTGCTGGACACCACCATACTGATAGACCACCTTAGGGGTTATGGGCCGGCAGAGCCGTTCATTAAAAAGATAGAAAACGGCGAGGTGACAGGCAAGATTTCTATGCTCACTGTGGCCGAGCTTTTCGCTGGGAAGGATTCCGCGAACTGGCGGGGGATGGATGAGGTCATGCAACTGCTGGACCTGTTTGTAAAGGTACCGGTGGATGAGATAATTGCTGCGAAAGGGGGGATGATCAGGAGGGATTACGGCATTAACATTATGGATGCGATAATAGCAGCCACCGCGCTGGTAAACGGTTCAAGGCTTTACACTAGCAATCTGGAGGACTTTAAGCCGGTGAAGGGGCTGGATGCGGAAAGCCCGTACTAGGCCGATATAAAAATTTAAGTCTTGCTATTTTGTATGGGATAACATACAAAATGATTGATTTTTGTATGCTAGATTATACTGAATTAGAGTTTTGGACGATCTTTGATGCATTTGACCGATGTATCGGTCATAACTAGCAACTCAAATTTAACTAATACCCCTATTAGTACGAGTATGTACCGTCGAAATACAACTAACCCTTACTCCTTCCTCAGGGATTCCTTGAGGATGTCTATCTTTGCCTTTATCTCGTCCAGCTCCTTGAGCTCCACGATGCCGGCGTCCTTCTCCATCTGCGTTATGTTGTACCTTATCGCATCCAGGAAGGTGATCCATTCGTCGATGTCGCCCTTCATGACCTCGAGCGCCTTCTTGTCCTCGCTGAACAGTTCGAGCACCTTCAGCATCCTGGAGTTGTCAAAGAGGTTATCGTGCGCCTGGAGCCGCGCAGTGATGTGGTCCCTGAGATCGGATATGTCTGAATCGCCAAGCTGCCTGTTCGCCTTCACAATGCCCTCTATGTTTTTGGAGAGGTTTGAGAGGGAATTGTGCAGAAGTGTCACAAGCTCGTTTAGGGAGAGCTTCTTAAGGCTTTCAAGGGGCATGGACATCAGCGGGGGTTACATACTAGGACATAGTGATGGGCTAGGTTTATAAAGATTTCTTGATGGAGGCGATAAAGGATGCAGAGTTCTACTGTATTATAGCAGACCTTAAAAGTAATACGACACTTTGTCGAGTAAGGCGTGTAGTATTACAATCCAGTATTGCTATAACTAGAAATGGAGGCAACGTAATTTTGACTTGTGCTTGGGGCTTGACGGTGGAGAGGAAAAGGATAGCGATATATAGTTTTAAGGGTAAAACAAAGTTATGTATATTTTTGTTGATGAATCCGGCACTACCGATGAGAAAAATAAACAAAAGTTCCTTGTTATCGCATTTGCCTTGAGTTCAAATCGGGATTTTCCTGAAAAGTTAATACTCAAAATTAAGGACCAATGCAAAATAAAAGGTAAACCAATTCATCGGAAGGAATTGAAATATCATGAGCTGACTCCTTTTCAGAAAGAAATTGCGGTGAAGCAGATTAATTCCTCATATCGAAACTTTTATATCTGCTTTTTTGATGTAGATAGAGCCGAGAGACAAATGGTCACAGGAAAATATGAGGAAGAAATACAGATGCAGAGCATAGATAATGTGCTTTCAAAGCTGGATAAATCGGATATGGAAAAGCAAGAGATCATTAGAATTGTTATGGATAAGAAGCTTACAACAGGAGCCCAGCATTCAATAGAGGATAGGTTCAAGAGGCATTTGGGGAAAAATAAGGGCATAAGTGTGAGAACGCTCAATTCTTCAAAGGAACGAGGAATCCAACTTGCTGATTTGATAGCTGGTGCCTATAGAGCCAAGCTTATGAAAAAATCTGATCTTTTTGAAGCGGATCCGCTTCGTGTATTTCAGATAGCACCAAAAATAGAATAATCACTATAGTGCTCCCCTGCCTATTTCGTACGTCGCATCAAGCGACGATCAAGCCTACTCGCGGGATCAGCGCACTATAGTACTATAGGTACTGATCAGGTATATAAAGTTTTGCTCTAAGCCTCAACTTAAGCCCCAGAGCCCTTACACCTTTGGAGAGGTTTGAGAGGGAGTTGTGAAGAAGGGTAACAAGCTCGTTTAGGGAGAGCTTCCTCAGGCTTTCAGGGGGCATGGACATCAGTATGGATGAAATGATAAAATATAAAAATTGTGGATAATGGCCAGGCCAGAAGATTTATCAGTAATATGTGCCCGTCTATGCCGTTAACCGTTTTAATGTCTTGCATTGATGCCAACATCAGCTTTGTTTAAAATCTAGGACAATCTTAACCCTGTTAAACAGTTTTCAGGGTTTTTAAACAGGCTAAAAGCTTGGTGTCGGGAGCCATCTTGATGTGCAGTTTTGATGCTTGAAAACCTCCACACTCTATATACGTCCCCAACCCCTGTGGAGGTTCCTATTTCCCTCAGTAAACTCTCCGACAATCTCCACGCATGGTGGGAGGGGGTGTGGAGATTATTTCGGGTTATTCTAGGATTATTTTAGATTTTATTTGATGGTACAGTCATTCTTAACCGATGATTTTCCTGTACGCCTTGATAGTCTCTTCCGCTGTCCTTGCCCATGTAAAGCGCCTTGCATCATTCGTGGCTTTTTTTCTTAGCTTCTCATTATAACCATTGTCCTTGAGATTCTGGATTATATCTGCCATGTGCTGTTCGTCTTCTGCTTCAAAGCAGTATCTTTTTACTTCTGGGGAGATGTGTGCTTTTTTATATAAAATAACGGGAAGACCACGAGCTTTTGCCTCTATTATGGGTAGGCCAAACCCCTCGTATAGGCTCGGTAGTACAAAGACATTGAATGAGTCATATATGTCCACAAATTTTGATTCTGGCGCATACTTCATGAGTTTTATGCGCTTATCATCACCTATTGCCACTGGAACTTCGTTCTTCCTATAAATGCTTTTACCCCATAAATGCAATTCGACATTTTTAGAGGTGATTTTCTTAAATGCGTTGATGGCAAAAAGCGTGTTTTTTCGCGGACCGATCGTGCTTACACAGCCGATAATGAACTTGCCTGTCCTTTTTTTGAGAATTTTTCTAAGAAACCTGTCATCGACTCCCAGATTGGTTAGAAATATTCTCTTTGTGGGCATGCCAAGCTTATGAACCTCGTTCCTTGTTTGAATGGAATTTGTCATTACATAGTCCGATCCGAGTATCTCATCTTTGCTTGATTTCAGAATATAATTGAACCACAGTTTATCTTGCAAGGTGAGCAGCTGCAGATCATTTAATTCCGGTTTCGTAAAGGCTTGAAGCTCGTGGGCGGTTGTTACCAGAATAAATTTCCTCCTCGGTGGTTTTAAAAAAGTGTATGCTGTCAGATTGTGTACAATCTTGTATTTGCTAAAATCAGTAAATAAGGTTCCAATCGCTTGTCCGGGAACTGCACCTAAGAAAGGTAGAGATCTATAGATTCTGCTGTCTACGTCTATTCCATATTTATTATTGCGCAAATTCCTCGCCATTTCGGTCGAATAGCGCACTATTCCAACAGAACCCAAAAGCATTACGTTCATTCATTATCACAATTATATAAGTTTACTAGTCCGTATGAGCATATATATTTATCTATAAAATAGTTAGTGATTTCATGGATAAAACCCCTAATACGCTGAGCGCCAGGAAGCGTATAAAATCTATTGTGAAGGAGGTTTTCTTTTTTGGCGTAATGATAGCAAGATGGCCGTATGATTCGATATTAGCCCCATTCGCTGTACGCGACCTGAATGAAAAATATAATCATAGTAAAGTTGACGGTATTGATAAGCTTGTGGATCTTTCTTTTTCATATAATTATCATGGATTAAAGATAACCCCATTTCAGGTAAAGTCCGAAATAACCCAGCTGTTGAAAATAGTGGAGGCGCTAAAACCGGAGACAGTGCTTGAAGTTGGCACTGCGAAAGGAGGTACGCTTTTTATGTTTTCCAGGGTGATACCAGATGATGCAAAGATAATCAGCCTCGACATGAGAATCATACCTGGGGAAGGTTTGTTTGTAGGATGGCGGCCCAAATTCTTCAAAGGCTTTGTAAAGCAGACACAGAATCTGGACGTGTTGTGGTGTGACTCGCACGAAATTAGTTCATTTGAAAAGGTAGAGAAGATTCTGGATGGCCGCATGGTTGACTTCTTATTCATAGATGGAGACCATACATACGCCGGAGCGAAAAAGGATTTCATCATGTATTCCAAACTTGTAAGAAAAGGCGGCATCATAGGCATGCACGACGTGGCAAGGCACCCTCCAGAAACAAATTGCGATGTTTATAGGTTCTTTAATGAGATAGAAAAGGAGTATAGGGCGCAAAAGATCATAGAGAACCCAGAGCAAGGATGGGGTGGCATCGGCATTATACGTATATAGTTACTTATTTTCTGCAAACCTTCCATAGGCCTCATCTCTCGTAATTATGTGTTTGTGCATTTTATAAGATAGTATTATGGCCTCAATGGTGACTTTGAAACGCCACAATATTTTGTTTTTAAGTTTGATGTTTGACAATTTAACTTCCTTATTTTCTACACTGAAGATGCAAGTTGCAAGCGCGATTAATATCATTTTTACTTTATAGTATAAATCAAAATGTTTGAATGCATAGTAAATCCTATTTACCTGAAATATCGGAAACCAGTAATCCTCATTTCTTTTTTTCTTCTTCGCTTCCGCATTTGATGTGAATCCCTCAAGATGTATCACGCTTACCTGGCCATCATACATTACTTTAAGCCCTGCCTTTCTCACACTCAAGCAATAATCAACGTCGTCGCTTCCCATGTAGTAATTTTCATCCATTAACCCTACTTTGTGTAGCGTGTTTTTCTTTATAAGAAAAATTACACCGCCAGTGGCGGGCATCTCCTTTATTTCGTTGTATTTTTCTGCCTGATTGGTATTCCATCCG
>DAIDAE010000032.1 GCA_027310755.1 Candidatus Micrarchaeaceae archaeon
AGCAAATCAAGTCCTTTTTGCTTTATTGCAAGCCTAGACCCTATGAATAATGCTATAAATTGCTCATTTTTCTTTTGGCTTTCTGACATTTTTGGTTTTGTATATAGGTAGTGTGGGATATAGAAGATATTTCCCTTGAATCCGAGCTTTCTAAGAGTATCCAACTGACTTTCAGTCTGCACATGTATATCTCCTATATATTCCATAAATTTCTTCTGTATTTCATTATAGACCCTTGCGAATGCTCTAACCTTAAAACTATCGCTTTTGTCTGTAAATTTAAGCAATTCCGGATTATGTAATCCAAGTATTATTCTTTTTTGATGTTTTTTTGCAATTTTTATCAATAGAGGTAATAAGCCAGGGTTGGAAGTTATTGAATACACCACATCAGACCCCTTTATTATTGATTCTAAGAGCTCCTTTGATTCCTGCGTAGGGGTCATTGTAATAAATGGACTTATTCCTGGAATTTTTGTCCTTTTCCCTGTACATTTTAGCTCTATGATTTTCACTCCAGAAAGGTTGTATTTTTCTTTTATAAAATTCATTGTAACCCGCCTTTCATCTACTTGTGAAATCGGATTTATTATGAGGATCTCGAATCTATTTTTTAGCCTGACAGCTGCCTCCAGTATCCACCTCTCCCCTCCCCCAAAACTATAAAGCGTGTTTGCCAGAATTACAACTTTTTTCATTTGGTCACTATATCCTTTTGTTATATCGCTTCTTTAATAATAATACCAGAAGTGAAAGCCCAACTGGCTTTTTATCCATGTACTTCTTGTTTATTTTTTGTATTTCTTTCTCGTCATCGAGTTTTAAGAATTTGACAAACCCGTCTCTATTTATTACTTTGGATATTGCATAGGATTCATCATGGTCTGAGTCCTTCTTCCATATGTGCATCTGCTTCCAATATTTTATATCACTTGATAGTGCACGAAATGACCCTCTCCAGTCTTTTGCTTTTACTGCAAATCCTAAATGTTTAATATATGCATGTAGGAAGTAGTCAAATGTACTTAGCTCATCGGTCCCTTTTTTTGATGCAATTTTTTCATACGCAATCAGCATCCTGTAAAGTGCTCTACCCAATCTGGTATTTTCGGCCTTCCCCCGTACCCTAGATAAATACAAAAGCATCTTTCGGTTGAATTCCGCATAGGACATCAGCTCGTATTTCATGAAGATGTTTATGGGTTTATAATATTCGTTCTCACTATGCCTCATCAGTTGCAGCCTGTGCTCTATATAGTATTCATTCTGCTCCAAGTAACATGTCCTGCCCTTTACTATGGGCCTTTCATCTATTATCCCTTTATAACGAGTCTTGGACTTCCTGAACAGCCTTATCTGGAATGTGAAGAAATCTGTCTTTGCCTTGTCAACATCCTCATACCTTCTAAGGTTGAAGGCAGAACAATCTTTTGAATTGATTATCCTTCCGATGTCATCCTTAAGTCCTTCTGATATTCTTTCGTCCACATCAAGATAAAGTACCCAGTCATTCTTGCATTTCTTTAACCCATAGGGCCTGTATATCTCGACAAACCCGAGCGGCACCATGTAAAATATCTTCAACTTAGCCCATCTTTTCCTCTTTTTCATTGCATAAAGCTTCTCTCTTTCCGCCTTGTCGCTGCTGTCTATTAAGACTATGTCATCCATTGTGTCGTAGAGATCATCTATCAGACTGAAAACCCTATCGACATGATTTCTTGTAAATGTAAGAAGGGAAAGTTTTTTCATGAATTCCACTATTTTCTCAACTTGTCATTATTTGCGTGTACTGATAAACAAACGGATTTCGAAGTTGGGGTATTTATAATTTGTTTTGCTACAAATCCTGTGAAATTGGTTCTATGGAAGAGGATAATGTAACGTTACTGGATAGCATACTTGCGAATCGAAGCTATTTAGCAAACATACAGGTAGCAAAAAGGAACTTAGGGTTAACAGGAATGCTGAAAGTAATTATGCTAAGGTTCGGGATTCTGAAGAGGATAGAGGTAAGATTTAAAGGTAAATCTTTTGACCTTTCTATGCAGAATTTTCAGGATTTTTGGAGGGATGAAGTATCGACCTACAACGGTAACAGGATAAGATTTACTGGCAATACTGCCAGATTCTCCTACAAAGGAAAATCAGTAACATTCATAATCAATAAGGATAAGCGCGTAATAGCCCAAACTGGTGTCTTAATAAACGAGCAGTTTTTCTCTGAGCAATATTCATTCAATGATATTCGTGGTAAAGATGTAGTTGATATAGGCGCCAATATAGGAGATAGTCCGATATATTTCGCATTGAATGGGGCGAAATCCGTATATGCGTATGAACCGTTTCCATACATATATGAAATCGCAAAAAAGAATATAAGTATGAACCGCCTTGAGGATGTTATAACTCTCAATAATGAAGCTATAGGTGGAAAGAGTGCCTATGCATCCTTTCCCCGCAAGTACATAGATGGATCTGCAAGCATCAGGAACCTGAAAAAGAGGTCTTCAATGAAAAAGATTCATATAATTACATTGGATTCAGTGGTGAAAAAATATGGGTTGAAGAACGCTTTGCTGAAATCTGATTGCGAGGGCTCGGAATATATTATCTTCATGAAATCTAATGATGAAACGCTACACTCTTTTGATGAAATCATTATAGAGTACCACTACGGCTATCTAAAATTAAGAGCGCGGCTGGAGAAAGCTGGTTTCAGAACAGAAGTCTCAAGACCTACCAAGATGCTGCATGCGGATGGATCAAAGGCATCATATGCAGGCATCATGCATGCAATAAGAGATGTACACTGAAGATGACTTTCATGAAGCGGCTGAAGAGCACAAAAAGAGGAGACATCAAATTTCTTATCATTATAACAAGTTTTATCCTTGTTGCGATATTGTTGAGGTTTGAGAACACAAATACCTTCGGGGTCGCCTACACCTATTCGCTTATAAACATGTCGGGCTTTGCAGAACATAACCTGCATCTATTCGTCGCATTTCTTTTCTCGTATCCCCTTCTTCCATTTATGGCCAAAAGCATTCTAATAATAGTCGCTGGCATAACTACATATCTCTTTACGTTGAGGGTTACAGGAAGGAGGGCTGCCGGAGCGCTCGCTGTCCTCCTTTACGCCTTTGCACCGATATCAATATTTTGGGAGAGATTCAATTATTGGTCCGGGGAGGGCATCACCCCGATACTCGTATTCGCGGCAGTCCTCATCCTAGTGCGCTCCTTTGACATGGAAGGCAATAAAAGGGTATTTTATGCAGCGTCCGCCCTGCTCCTTATATTCTTTTCATTCTGGCTCTGGAATGGCGGGGCTTACTGGCTGTTGCTGCTCTGCTGCGTGGTATTGACATACTTCAAACCCAGGTTATTGCTGCTCATAGCGCCAATTGTGTTTGTCTTCCTGCTTTATTTCAATGTCCCTTTGTCATATTGGCCTGGCGGACTGCCTGCCACGTGGGATGCCCATGCCATACTGGTGTTGGACACTGGCTACGGATACTGGACACCTCCGTTTGGGATCCTTTTTGTGTTTTTATCCATTTTGGCATTCACCCTGCCGGCCATCATAGGAATGCTGTTCTCCAATACACAAAACAAAAGCTATATGGCCCTTATCACTATGATTCTTTTGGGACTGCCCTTTGCGGTATTCGGCGCTCTCTGGATTTGCCTTATATATCTGCCGGCAATAGTCTTTGCCGCTTCGGGATGGAACATAATAATTGGTAAAAATAAGAATGTTTCACGGGCAGCAAAACGGGTGCTTCTTGTGATATTCCTGTCGCTTGCTCTGTCCATCGTATTCAATTATCAATGGTTTTTGGCTTTGCTTCCGTCTCAAATATCCAATTATATAACTGGAGCTAACCATTACTCCGCATGTGTTTTCCCTGCCCCTTTCTTGTGCCTCAATACGAACCTTAATTCGGCAAATAGCACCGTAGCGGCTGACATGGAGCAGGTAGGACCGTATAACATGATAATCACTGCAATAGGCTGCAGCAACGATGGCAATGTAATACACATGACACAGTTAAGGCCGCCGGTATTTATCGGCGTGACTGGTAGCTACGTTTTTGATATCAAATGCTACCAGAGCATGGGCGGCTATGCCGGTGGCCCACTTGCCACTTTTTACAAGGGATGGTGGTACAACGAATCAATAAGACTGAACTATACATGGCTGAATAACAATTCGCAGCAAACTGCAGCGGGCTCAATTAGAGATAACGCGACCTAATTGTATCATTTGCCTAGCCGTTGATCGCACAGCATCTCGCGCATGCGGGGAACAATCCTACCTTGTCCAGCGCCGTCCTGAACTTTTGCGCCTTCTCACCGTGCCAGATGGTGTCTATGCTTTCGGTTCTGGTGCTGCCGATCTTGTACTGTATCCAGCTGTCCGGGCAGAACATCACGTCACCGTCCGCCTTTATCACTATGTGGTCCCAGGCGACGTTGCAGCTCTTTTTCCTTGTGTAGTTGAGGTCGCCGTAATACTTCTTCATCTCCTCCAATCCCATCTTTGGATGGATGAATACCGGCTTTCTGTACTTCGTATTCTCTACACTTGCTATTTCGGTATGGAGCTTCTCAGCGTAATCCGCCTCCGGTCTCGTTATTATGTGGCCGTCGACACCCTCCTCCGCATGCTCGCCTAGCATGTCCTTAAGCACCGCCTTGTGCTGCTCGGCATGCTCCTTGTCGGTGAACCATAAGTGCTGCATCCTTACCGCATCTACATTGATCTCATCCTGGAGATACCTTATGAGCTCGTCCATGTGTCCAAGCAGCCATGGTGAGAAAGTGGTATTCGTCTTTACAGCAGGGAGAAGGCCCTTGCCCCTGTACTCTATGAGCTTCTTGACCGTTGATGTGGTCTTGTCGAACATCCCCTTTCCGCGTATCTTGTCGTGCACCTCCCTTGTGCCATCTATGGAGAAGTTTATCGTAAGGTTCTTTATCCTTGCCAATCTCTGCAGCTTCTCATCGCTTAGCACAGTCCCATTGTTGTTAGTAAGGACTGCCAGGCCCTTCTTTGACATATATTCTATTATGTCAACGGTATCCTTCCTTATGAACGGCTCCCCTCCAGAAAGGTATATGGAGGGCTTGTGCTTCGCTACCTGATCGACTATGTCGAATATCTCCTGCGTGGTGAGCTCCTGCGTTACAAGCGGATCCCTCTCCTTGAAGAGCTTGAATGCAATGCCGTTCTCGCCCCACCACCAGCAGAAACTGCATCTCAGATTGCACACCACGGATAATTCCATGTCTATGGTGCCTATTGAACCCAGCTTGTTCCTCTTCATCCTGCCCTGTACCGAGCCTATCGCGCCCAGGCCCTTCATCCCATACTCCCAGAACTTTGGATGCACTTGGTGCATCTTCATGCCGAGTTTGTACAAATGCGGATGCGAGCCGCTGTCTAGTTTCATTTGAACACGATTGAGTAATAATTGCCGTCACTACATACTTATAACTTATGTTTCCGATTTTTCCCTCGAATTATAAATTTCCAACGCCCTCATTTTTCCCTCGGACTGTGCACCATAACAATGCTTAAATTTACCAATTACCATGAAGCTGATTTGATGGAGGAAGACCGCGTAACGCTTCTGGACAGAACACTGGCAAAGCAAGGCATTATGCCTGCGCTTGCCATAGGGATTTTGATAGTTTTGGCAGTCTTCATGCACACCCTCCCCCTGCTCCTTTATGGGCGCTTCATTGATGAAAACACCATGACAGCGCTCTTAGCAATCAGGCAGGCTATCCCAATCGGCCATCCGGTACCCGATTATCTCTCCGGCACGCCATCGCTCTATGCAGAACAGGGCATAGTGTGGCTTGCGCTTATTGCCTATGAAATTATAGGCAAATACGTGGGCCTCTTTGCAACCCTTTACGGAATCAAGATCCTTTTCACTGTGATAGCCGGACTTGTGGTCTACAAATTTGCCGAAAAAATCTCTGATAGAAGGGCTGGCCTATTCGCAGTGGCATTGTATGCGATTTCTCAGGTTGGAATGTACAACGAGGCAATAAACCTGTGGAAGGGGGAGGAATTTACTATAATTGCGCTCATGTCCGGGCTTCTTTTATTGGTGTATACGATAGACGCCTTTCGGTCAAAAAAAATTGCGCAGTTGGTCCTGTTTTCATCGCTATTCTTCATTACCATTCTCTTTGCCGTGTTGGTCTGGAACGGGGGTTACTATGCCGTGGCGGCTTTGATTTTTGCGTTTTTCGCCATCGGCGTGCATATATTTCTAAAAGATAAGAAAATATCGCTCTTTGTAATTGCGCTTCCGGTTTTTGCCCTTTTCGCTGCCCAGCTGCTCCTTCCCGCAGTAATCTCTCCCTACGTATTGCAGGCCTTTGGCGGTGCCCAGCAGCCCTTCAGTTACATACAAAATGCAGTGTTTATGGCTGGCCAGCTTCAGACAAACTCCTTTGCAAACCAGAGCGCATGGACGTCAAATCCCCTTTTCTATGTCCAAATAGTTTGCGGCGCAATCCTGTATCTTGGCATGGCTCTGTATGCAATACGCAGATTCGAATTACACGAATCGAATAAATTTGCCGCTACTGCATTTATCGTATTGTACGCTGCATTTGTATTTGGGATGCCTTTTGCCCTAAGCCTCCAATTCTGGGATGTCCTCGTTTACCTGCCAATCTCAATATTTGCAGGGATAGGCTCAGCACACGTATGGGAGAGCAGAGGAACTGCAGGTAAAGGTGTGTACCTTTTCGTGGTCGCTGCGTATGCGATCCTCAGCATTGCACAATTGGCTTTTTTCACCGGCACAATCGGCGTTATCACATATCCATATCTATATAGCGTTTTCTGGATTGCCAACAATACACCCTCAAATTCCGTATTTCTCACTTACGGCTCTTACGGCACCCCAATAGAGTATTATGCCAACCGGACTAGCCTCTTTGACACGAACATCGCAGATTCATCAGACACTACTACCGGCTTCTTTTCCTTCCTGCTCCAGCCCATGGGCAACTTCAGCTATCTGGCTGGCTTGGCTCCCGGGCCGGACTACATGCTGATAGACCAGCGCTGGAGGGTCCAGGGGGCTAATGTATCGCAATACAATACATCGGGCATCAATCTTGCACTGTTTGAAAGCGCGCCCTATTCGATTATAGCCGGGAACATTTCTCTGAGCTTAATTTACAATAGGTATAGCATTTTGATATACAAAATAGGGTATAATGCCTCCGGGTTCGGCCCTGGCAAATTAGCGGTCTGCAGATCGATTTTGTGTTCATCTGCATGATGATGCAAATCCGGCCAAACCTGCTGCTCATTGCGGGGCGTAGTCCTGCACAGGTTTTCCCACGGCCTCCCTG
>DAIDAE010000033.1 GCA_027310755.1 Candidatus Micrarchaeaceae archaeon
CCTATTATCAGCGCCTGCATCATGAAAATCGATAGGATATGCTTGCTTCTGAAACCCAAAGATTTCATTATTCCTATTTCGTGTGTTCTCTCATAAACCGCTATCAGCATGACGTTCATTATCCCTATGGCCGCAACTATGAGCGAAATCCCAGCTACCACTCCGAGGAATAAACTTATCGTACCTATTATGCTTGATACTGTTTGCAATATCTGCTGTGTCGTCGTAACTGTGGCGCTATTTCCATAAATGTCGCCCAACAGGGCAGCCAGAGGAGCCACACTTGTAATGTTCTTTGCTTCTACTATTATCAGGCTATAGCTTGGTCTGTTCAAAAGAAGTTGCGCTTCGGAAAGCGAGACCATAACGCTGCTATCTATTGGCAGCAGTGAGGTTCCAACCGATTGCAGTAAGCCGGTTACCGGCAAGGTGTAGCTCGCACGATTTTTTCCATTTAGTTTTACCGTTATGGGCTGCCCAACCTGTACGTTTTGTTGGCTGCCGCCAAGTATTGAAGGAAAGGCCACGCTGTGCCCGAGGACCGATGACGGTGTAGGGGTATCCTGATACAATGCGCCCTGATACAGAGTAGCATTCCCGGTCAGCAGTGTAAGGTCCTGAGGCGTCACTCCTATCAAAGTGGCTGAAGTATTTTGGCCGTTGGCATAAACATTGACGGAACCGACAACAATGGGAACAACCGAACTGACATTCGGCAGCGCAGAAAGGCGATTTACATCCGCCGCAGAAAATCCCGCAGGCGCAGAAAGAAGTATGGATGTAGGCCCGAGCGAACCAAGCGCGGACGATATACTCGCGCTTATCCCCTGCGTAAGGGATATGAGTGCAACTATAGATGCAACTCCTATGACTACCATAACAATTGTAAGCGCGGTCCTCACTTTCTTCTCTTTCAGGTCCTTGTACCCGAGCCAGAAGATATCCTCGAAGTTCATTGCTGATGCCTCTGTTTCTTGTTCTTCTTTCTCTCATTGTAGTAGAGCCATCCAACTATCGCAAGAGCGATGAGCAAAACGAGCTCTATCAATCCGCTGCTCCCGCTTCCTGTTGTGACCCTGACCCCATTCGGAGATGTTCCAGAGCCCAGTCGGGTCGAATTGGAATTCGTAACATTGACAGGCACGTTCATCGTTTCAGTCTGATTTTGTCTCAGACCATTCAGGTAATTTATCTTAATCGGTATTGTGTAATTGCCCAATCTCGTATGCGGGCCAGCCACGAGTGTTACGGTGACGGGCGCCTGTGCATCTGCTGCAATATCCCCGATATATACTGGGTTTGAGCCATACGCGCTGAAGTTCTGTGGCAGTATCGCGTACGCGCTTGCTGCCGAAGCTCCCGATGTGCCTATATCCGTAAGGACAAATGAAACGGAAAAGATTCCCCCTGGCGATACTGCCGAAGGGGAGAGGGTCAATCCTGATGGATGAAGATTTATCGCACCCGTTGGGACTATGGAAGTGCTGTTTAAGACCTGTTCCAGGCTGCCGTTACTGTAAAACGTCGCGGTAAGATTTACGGGGAAGGATTCTATCGATGCATTTCTTGACACGAATATGCTTGCATTAACCTGGTATGTGTTACCGGGGGCTAATGAGGCTATGTTTGTTTGTTGGCTTCCAACAACCGCGCCGTCCAAAGCGGGGAGTGCCCAACGGACATTCAGGTTTGTAAGCACAATGTTGCCATTGTTTCTCAATTTTATCGTGACGTTCTGTATTTCCCCAGACGTGAGGGTCTTTGGCGTCATGTTGACCGATAGTTGGGATGGGCATTGCGCAGTTTCGAATGTCAAATTCCTTGTTTCCGAATCGCTATACAGTTGAAGATAATAGTAATTTACCCCTACTTCTACGGTTGTTATGAGCGAGGCATTGTTCGCCACAAAGACAGGTATCCTGGCAGTAACCGAGCTAGCAGGCTTTACACTTCCTATTGTTGCAGTGCCATTGCCTTCCAAAAGCAGCGTTTTGCTAGGAGTGATACTGAGTTGCACAGATTGCATTGTTGTACCGCCCACTACTGTGACATTCGACGGTCCAGCCCCGGTGCTCACCGTGCTGCCGCCGGTATTAACTACTGTAATCGGTATAAAATTAGTAAGGCCCTTGCAAAGTATGGTTTGATTTGTATGGATATTGAATGTCGGTGGTGCCGGAATAGGCGCTGGGCCACTAAGTCCTGCAAAGGAAATGCTGATCAGCACAAACAAAGCCAGAAATCCCGCTATCCCAATTGTTGATTTTATTGTCATTTTAATACCTTTTCTTTTTCTATTTTTCCATCTCGTATGTAAATTATCCTATCGCAATAACTTGTGATTTCTAGGTTATGGGTCACCATGACTACTGTCACATCCTTTTCCTTTGATATCTTTGCCAGGATCTTGACTACGTTCTCACCGGATTTCGTATCCAAATCCCCCGTAGGTTCGTCCGCCAGAATCAATGCGGGATCGTTTACCAGCGCCCTCGCCACTGCCACCCTCTGTTGTTCCCCGCCGCTAAGTTTTGTCGGCTGGAGTTTTAGCCTTCCGCTCACGCCAAGCTGTTCAAGGAGCGCCGCCGCCTTTCCGTTCCTGGTCTCTTCGGACATATTCATGCTGCTCGCCATTAGTGGGAGTGCAACATTCTGCTGGGCGTCAAGCCCATTTATCAGATTGAACGCCTGGAATACAAAGCCGAGTTTTTTGTTCCTGAATTCCGCAAGCTGATCATCATTCATCTTTGATACGGCTGCGCCATCTATATATATCTCTCCGCTGGTGGGCTTATCTATGGTGCCCAGCAAATTCATAAGCGTGGATTTACCCGATCCCGAAGGTCCGACGATCGCCGCAAATTCGCCCTTCTTCAGATCGAATGATACATTATCCAGCGCGTTTACCCGGATTGAACCGCTAAGGTAAGTTTTGCTTACATTGCTCACTCTTACGGAATAATTTTGACTTGTCATAAGGCGGCCCTCAGTTTAAAGTTAATATAGTTTAAACTTAAACTAAAAAGATATATATAGCTTCTGCTAACGTCAAGTTAAATTTCTACCGAAAAGTAAAAGTTTGTCAAACCTTTCCGTGCTCCTTTGTATAGAGGTACATATTGTCATATGTCCTCGTTATCTGGCTAGCGCGTATGCCGTAAACTTCCTTCACTCCGGCCTTGTTGGCGAGCTCTATCAGTCTCTGTGTTATTATGCCGTCAAAGACCAGGGCCTTGACACTCTTGGTGTCCTGCACCGCCTGTATGAGCTCCCTTATGGGCACCTCTGCGAGAACATCGCCGTTTTCATTGTAGAGTCTTCCCCTAAGCGTGTTATGGAGCTCTTCCAATGCGGACAGGTATCTTGTTGATGCTGGCTGCGATTCTTTGTCCTGCATCTCCTTCATAGGGCTTCTTTCCTCGTTTTCATCCTTGCTGAGGTCCTTGATGCCTATTTCTCCGTCTTCTTCCACTTCCTCTAGGATGGATGTAGTCTGTGCCTGCGGTTTTCTGTTTAGAAGATTATTGGATATCTCAGAAGGGCTCAGCGTCTGCGCTTGCGTTTGCGAGGCACTCGGAGTCGTGCTAGTCGGTGCTCTGGGTGCCTGTTGGTACGGCTGTGCTCTACTGTATTGTGCCGCCGCTGGCCTGTTGCTTGCATTAGCGGGTCTGGATTGCTGTGGTGCGCCTCTCTGTTGGTAGCCGCCGCCACTGCCCTGCGCGCTCTTTCCCCTGTTCGGGAATAGCTGCTCTATTGGCGCCCTTGAACGGAGAGCCTTGATTATCTCCTTCCTTGTGAGCTCCTCCACTTCCTTTCCATCGGGAGCCCTTGCAACATAGTCTATCTCACCAACGTTCATAATTCCCTTCAAGATTATATCTCCGCCCCTGTCCCCGTCCAGAAATAGCGTTGTTTCCTTGGTGTTAATCAGCGTTATCACTGTCTTTGGTATTGTCCCCGTGGCTCCACCTATCGCTACGCAGTTGGCTATGTCGCTCTTCAGAAGCGCTATAACATCCGCCCTGCCCTCTACCAATATTATGTCCTCGCTGGCGGACACATCCGGACCCGCGGCAAGCTTTTCCGGACCATAGTCCATTACCACGCTGGCCTTTACCTCGGAGTCGACCATATCGCTTATCTCCCTGCTGTCCGGGAGCTCGGTATTGAGCATTATCTTCATGAGCTCCTTAGCTCTTGTGACTATCTTCCTCCTCTTGTCGTTTCTCGTGTCCTCTATCTTGTCTATCTTGAAATTCGTTTCGAACGGGCCAACCCTATCCACGGATTCTACTGCGGCCGCGAGGATGCAGGTTTCTACCCTCGCGAGGGAAGAAGGCAGATGGAGCTTTCCCACCGTCCTGCTGCCCTGCTGTGAAGTGTCAATCTCTATCCTTCCAATCTTCCCGTTCTTCTGGAGCTCCCTGAGGTCCAGGTCGCTTCCGAGCAGTCCCTCGGTCTGTCCGAAAACTGCCCCTATTATGTCAGGTTTTTCTACCAGGCCGGTTATCTCGAACCTTGCCTCCACCATATACTTTACGATGTCAATGTAAGTCTTTGCCATGTTATCACGTTGTGTTCTTGGACCAACGAGCGCATAGCCATACTAAAATTAGACCGTCCTCACACTAGGAGCAAACATTCCCTTCCCAAAAACAAGAGATGGTACCTCTCCCCCAGTAAAACATGAGAATCTAAAGGTCATATCAATATGCCTACGGCCAAATTGGCCTTTCAATATAGTATGTTCCTTTAGGTTATATAAAGATTGCGTAGAGCCCTCAAACAAGTATGTGCTCTAGCCTCCTATCGATCTTCACCGCCGTCTTCTTTGTTACGGTATAGTTCTTCTCCGTCCTCGTCATCTCCTCGAGCTTTATGAAGTACCATCCCTGCCCGTTCATTCTCCATGCCATGTATGTGTCCATAAGGGCGTTGTCCCTCCATTTCCTCAGGGATTCGAACTTCTCGTGGTCTATGGAGAGGCTGCCGCGGTCCCAGGCCTTGCACTCAAATACCATCCCCTTTCCCATCTTGACCGCGATTATATCCGGAGATATGGAATTCACGCCGCTTCCCGCGGCGCGCACGACCGAATAACCCCTATCATAAAGCGTGTTCAGCAGCTCGCGTTCCCCCCTCGCACCCTTCGAATAGCGCTGTATAGCCATTAAGTCGCCAGGAAGATTATGGCTGAAAAGGAATATAAAGCCTCTAAATCTCTACTGGCTCCCCGGGCACCCTCCTGAAAAGCTGGACATCACCGACATGATCCGACTCTGTCAGGAACCTTACAAGCCGCTCGATTCCGAATCCGGCCCCCGCGGATTGCCGGAATCCCTCCCTCGCTTTTTTCAGATATGCGTCATAGATTTTCATCTCCAGTCTATCCCTTCCCATCCTTGCCAGTATCCTCTGGTAGTCATGCTCCCTTTCAGCACCAGACAGAGCCTCACCAAACCCCTTGGGGTAGATAAGGTCGTAGTTTAGGTAGTGTCCTGGCCTTTCTGGGTCTTCCTTGTCATAGAACTCCCTTTTGTGGCATACAACCCAGAATGGCTGGTCATGGCCTTTTGATGCCGCAAGCTCCCAGTCCTTTCCGTATCTTTCCTCCATTTCGTGGATCTCATATACCTTGAAGGGTCCCCTGAAGGCGAAAGGCGCTATACTGAGCTCCCTCCACTCCGGCAGGTCCTTTAATTTTTGCGAAAGCTCCACATAAAACTTCTCCACCAGTGCCATCACGTCCTTCATCTTTGCATCCGGTATCTCGAAATCCGCCTGAGTGAACTCAAACAGATGGCGTTTCGTCTCCTTCCTTTGCGCGCCCTCAAGCCTTATGTTTGGCGACATTATCCAGATTTTCCTTCCTGTCTCTCTTACCGCAACCTGCTTGTGCAGTATCATCGAGTTCATCAGGCTCAGGTTCTGTCCCAGATACTCTACCTGCCCTGTCTTTATCACCGCCGATCCGGGATCGGGCCCAAGGGGGTCTGTGCTCATCCCCAGCATCACGGGTCTCAGCTGGATGAATCCCTCGGCATCGAAGAAATCCGTAACTGCTGTAGCAACCTTGCTCCCAATCTCTAACTTCGCCACCTGTTTTTTTGTTAGTACTGCCATGCGAACACCATAGAGCAGACAATCGTCGTTTCCCGTATATATAAGTTTCTCCATAAATATTGTATAATTTACAGAAAAAATACAAAGCTTTATATATTATGCTGCCCGTATTATAGCGAACAAAAATTGTTTGAGTTGATTGGCATGGCAGAAACACAAAACGCGCAAACCGCAGCTGCGACGGGTTCGCAGGTTAAGAAATACGAAAGGCTATTGCAGTTAAGCGCCGACCTGCTGTACTATTGCAGCACAGTGCCAGGCACAGAGGAAGATACTCCAGAATTTTGGAGCATGGCATTATCCGCTCAAAGCGAGATAAATTGCTATTTGGATATAG
>DAIDAE010000034.1 GCA_027310755.1 Candidatus Micrarchaeaceae archaeon
GTACGTTTCAACTATGAAATACCAAGTATTCGGGCTTATAGTTATTCCCGTTGATGAAAGATCATGCCAACTTGTAGTATAAACATAGACGTCAACGCCACCACCAGAGTTTATATCGATATAAAAATCATTATTTCCGCCGAAATTGTTGCCAGCTATCTTCCACCTGCCACAGCAAGGAAATGAAAGTGTAGAGGCCTCAGCCCATACGGCAATTGTGAGCGTGCTTGAACCGAAAGTGGTTGGCGATGTTACTTGTACCTCGGAACTGCCGCCACCATTAAACTGCGCAACATACTCCGGCTCCTGTCCCTGGCACTCCCCCGCAAGTGAGATGGTCTGCGTTATTCCGGTTCCGACCTTGACGACCTGGCAGTTTCCGGGCTGTGCCCTTGGTGTTCCAATCCCGCTGAAGACACCAAGCTGGAACAATGCTCCTAATACAACCGCAATTATGAGTATCGCCCATCCGTATGTCATGAGGTACTCCATGGCGCTCTGCGACTTCCTGGAGTTGCGCATATGCTACGTTGGCGCAGTTAAAGTTTAAAGCTTTTGCAAAATGATAACTAACGGTGTTGATCTGGAGATAAGCGAGGGCGCGAAAAGGATAATAAGCGAGGGGCGCGTCATGGTCAGGGTCAGGCGGTCGGGCATGATCCAGTCCATGACCTTTACGGTAAAGCGCGTGAAGCTGGGAGATGAGACCTTTATAGAGCTCTTCGTTGACAGGCTGATAGACATGAGCGAGCTTATCAGGGTGGCGAACGAGCTTGGCCTTCCGGTTGAGGCACAGAACGGCCGTGCATTCCCTGGCGGCACTGGAGCGAGGGATTTTGTAGGATTTTGACCCTTTTCAGCTGTTCTCGTTGAGCGTGCCGTTGACGCTATGCACAATGTTATCTAGGGTGTAGTTTAGATACAGGTTATAGGAAGGAAGGACTATGCTGCCCAGCGAGCTTGCGCGGCAGTTGAATTGCACTGTGGCGTTGTTGCCGGCAGGCACAACGGTACTTAGCAAGGTGTTCTCATCTGAGGAGAAGAACTTGCAGCCGATGCTGTTGAGCCTGATGAAGCCCGTGAAGCCGTTCCTGATGACCAGCTTTGCGATGGCGTTTCCAGTAGATGCATTTATCGTGAAGTTCTTTGGGTTGCATGAAAGCGAGGTGGTGTTGAAACTGCATGTGAAGTAATTAGTGGTTTCCGGCGTCCATTGTGCAAGGCCGTTCACACCGAGGCTGCTTAGGAGATAGGCGTCGTTCTGTCCTGCTCCGGATGACGTGGAACTGTTTACCAGAGAATACATCGTGAATGTGTGGTTCCTGTTGAAGGCGGTCGAATTCATCAATACAAAGGCGCTTGAGCTGTTGAGGGCGGCGACCTTGTTTGTGCACATGCTCACATTACCGGCGACGGAGACCGTGCCCTGACAGGTGAGATTCTGCGCGCTGAAGTCGAATGTAGGCTGGTTTTCCCTCACATATCCCGTGAATATACCGTACCTGTTGTCCACCATCTCCATCGCGCCGGTGGCGTTCCCTGCGGTCACCGAGAAGCCTATAGGGGTGGAGTTGTGATAGAAGTATCCTTGTAGCGAAGTGTCGTTTGTCAGGGCCGATAGCGTCCTGCCAGTTATTGTTGAATTATAGTCAGTGGAGGCGAGGGTGACGCAGGTCTGCGCGGACCTGGAGGCATTGTCATATTCAAAGAGCTTGGTCCAGCCCCTATCGTACTTTGCACAGAAACTTGACTCGTTGTCCAGCTTTATGTAAAGGGTCTTTTCCCCTTGGGTAGTGACATTGCTTTCCGGGAAGTTAAATGTCGATGCTATGGCATAAATGAAGGAGAGGTTTGCTATCCCCTGGATCCATGCGGTGTACGCCGTGCTGGAGTTCTTGTACTTTATGTATGCCCCGGATGTGGAATTTATCGCCCTGGAAACGATCAGCGACCTGAACGTGGCAAAGAGCAACTTGCTGTTATTGTCCGTAAGCTCGGTGAAGATGTTTTGATTCTTATACATGTTTGAGAGGTAGAGCGAGGCGGCAAGGCCGTTCGGCAGGAATGAGAAATGCTGCGTCACGCTCACGTTCGCATTTGGAATGGAGGTGTATACATCGGGCACCTGCGGCGGGCTTACCGCAATGGAATACGTGCCGGTGGCGGTAGACCTGTTCTGCACATCGAGCAGATGGGCAGGGTCAGCGATCGCCTGGAACTCATATGTGCCATTGACTGGATAGGTGTCGTAAGTGAAATTTATCTCCGCGCCCATCTTGGGCTGCAGGCTGACAGTGAACGTCTGGAGCTGCTTCCCATTTACATAGGTCTCAAGCACCAGTCCCTTTATCTGCGAGTTGCCGGTGTTATTGACATACACCCTGAACCTGGACAGCTGGTACGGATACGTTATCTGGCTTGCGTTGAGCCGCGCCAGCCTCACCGAAACCGAAATGCTCTGGTTCGTGAGTGCGCCGGAGGCGTATATTGCAACGCCTGATGCTATGATTATGAATATTACGGCATAGACTATGATTTCCTGGCGTGTATAACTCATTTTACCACAATCGCGCTTGCTATCTGCCCTTCAGCTCCCTTACCGCGGTTATCAGTTTGTCCTTTATCGGGAAGATCTCTGAATTGAAGTAGTGCGATATCCATGCCTCCGCATCGTACTTGATCCCGCCGTCCGGCTGTGGCAGGAAATACTTGCCCTTCGCGTGCTTCACGATGTTTGACTTGCTTAGCTGCAACAGGTGGTAGCGCAGCGTCTTCTCGTTTATCGGCTCTCCCCATGCGGTTGCTATATAATCCATCATTTCCGGGACCTCCGGATCCTTGCGCTCGTGGAACTGGAAGAACATGAGCGAGTCAAAAACCTGTATCGCCGCCTGCCGCGTTTCGCCGGGGTTTATGAGCCCGAGAGACACCGCAAGCCATCGCACGAGCGACCTTCTGGTCTCCGTGACCTCCTTTGACAGAACAAGGTTCCTTATCGTTATCTCCCGTTCTATCAGCTTGGCCTCGCTCAGTAAGCCTGCACTGCTCGCCTCTTTTACTTCAACATCCATGAGATACAACTTTGACCGTTCAAGACATTAAAAATACAACAAACATACAATAGGTTTAATAAATTAATAACTTAAAAGCTTTCTTTAAGGGAAATGGAGTTGGTGGCATGGGCGATATTGAAGTGGATGTGGGTTTTGTGCCAGAAAAGCTCAAGGCTTTTACGAAAAACGTATTGCAGATGGACATATCGGTGAAGAATTCTGGAACAGAGACATATTGGGGCGAGTGTGATGTCGTTCTCGCGTCCCCGCTGTCGCTCTCACACGATTCTGAATTGAACATGGGGAGGACAAGAATAGGAATACTGAAACCCGGGCACTCCTTGAACAAGCAGGTGAAGATATACACCAGACCCAACAACTATCCGGATGACTACAAGTTCAGCATAATAGCGTATGTATATGACGGTGAGGGCGCGATAGCGGAAAGGATTGAAAGGAAGTTGAGCATACAATGCGCTGTTGAAGAAAAACCTATGCAGGACAAATAGATGCTTATCTCCGGAATATTCTGGAAACGCCGCCGGATAATCCGGATATTGCCTTGCTGACCGCTGGAATGTTCTTGCGAAGCGCGTAGTCCCTTATTTTTTCCCTCAGGTCACCGTTGCCAGAAAGCGCTTCGTTCACGGTGAACATGTGCGATATTACTTCCGGTTTCTTTGTGTGGAGATCGACTATTTTTCTCATCGTGGCCTCGTTCTCGGTGTTCTCGGCCACCATATTGAACAGGACCGAGTTTGGCCTGCCGGAAAGTATTATGTTCTCTATGGAAAGAATCTGGTATCCCTTGCCCCTGAAGATCCTGTACCCTGCCTCCAAAAGCGTGATCTGGACATTGCGGTCTCCTTGCCTTGCCAGGGCGTCGGTGGCTGCGACAATGTTCTGCGAGCTGTTGGGCAATGTCAATATGGTTGCCGCTAGGTGCACCTTGAAAGCCGATGACTGCGGAGACCTGTCCCTGGCGATGGAGAGAATCTCGTCATGGGTCAGCAATCTGTCGTGTATGCGCTGAACCGTCCTCAGGCTCAACAGCGCATCTGAGCCCCTGGTATCAATAGATATTGATGCCGATCTTGCCATATGCCATCCGGAAGGTAGGGTTGTTCCAAATATATATACCATTCCTTTCGGCCATATTTCACAACGAACTTCTGCCTTCTTGGAACAGCTCCAGGATTAGCTATATCGCAACAAGGTGCAGGAACACTGGCAGGGAATATGTGATTATGGTGGTCGCAATGAGCAGGGAGACCATGTTTATGACCTTTATGAGTGGATTTATACCCGGGCCGGCTGTGTCCTTGAAGGGATCCCCGACGGTATCCCCTATCACTGCGGCTTTGTGGGTGTCAGATCCCTTGCCTCCAAACCTGCCCTCCTCTATGTACTTCTTCGCATTGTCCCAGGCGGCGCCGCTGGTCGTCAGCATCAGTGCCAGCACAAGTCCCGAGACTATCACGCCAGCAAGGAGACCACCCAGGGCCTCCGGCCCGAGGAGCACTCCGACGAGTATTGGAGAGCCTATTGCAAGCACCGCTGGGGCGGCTAGCGAGGATATTGCCGATTTTGTGGTTATGTCCACTGCTTTCGCATAGTCGGGCTCCGCCGTGCCTTTCATTAATCCCTTGATTGATTTGAACTGTCTCCTCACTTCCTCAACTATCTTCGATGCGGCCGAGCCAACCGCCCTCATCACTATCGCTGAGAACACGTACGGTATCATCGCGCCTATGAAAAGGCCCGAGATCACGAGCGGATTTAGTATGTCTATGGATGTTAATGATGCGGCATTGGCGAACGCGACAAACAACGAAAGCGCAGCGAGCGCGGCTGCGCCAATCGCAAATCCCTTTGTCACCGCCTTTGTGGTGTTGCCCACGGCATCAAGCGGATCGGTTATCTCCCTTACCTTCTTGCCCATCCCGCTCATCTCTGCAATGCCTCCCGCATTGTCGGTTATTGGGCCGTAGCTGTCTATTGAAACTATTATGCCGGTGAGGGAGAGCATGGCCATCGCGGCGATTGCTATGCCGAACACGCTGCCGGATGAGTAGTACGAGCCCAGTATAGCTATCACTATTATGACAATTGGGAAGAGTGTTGCGCGCATCCCATTTGCCACGCCGTATATTATGTTCGTCCCGGCGCCGGATTTCGATGCTATTGCTATTTCCCTAACTGCAACAGTGTTCTTGTTCGTATAGTGCCCCGCAATTTCGGCCAACGCGACCGCGACCACTATTCCAAGGAGCATGGATGGAAAATACTGGAGCAGGCCAAGGTACCATGTAACCAGGAAGAAACCCACTATGGCCAATACGGAGGATATGCGCAGGGAGCTGTTCAAGGCGTGCCATATGCGATTCTTGTTATCGGTGCTGACAACGAATGAGCCGAGTATCGATGCGATTATGGCCACTCCCCCTATAACAAGGGGCAGCTCTATCACGTGGATGGGAAGTTTTGTATAGAACGCAAGGAGCATTGCTGCCAGCACTGTAATCACGTATGACTCATACAGGTCTGCAGCCATTCCAGCGCAATCACCAACATTGTCGCCAACGTTATCGGCGATTACGGCCGGATTACGAGGATCATCTTCGGGAAGGCCGATTTCGCTCTTGCCAACCAAGTCCGCACCTACATCTGCGCCTTTAGTATAAATTCCCCCGCCGACTCTTGCAAATAAGCTTACAAGGCTGGCCCCAAAGCCAAAGCCTATGAGCACAACGGGATTTCCATAAATGGCATACATCAACGAGAATCCCAGAAGCGCGAGGCCCACCACTGCCATGCCGGTGACACTTCCTCCTTTGAATGCAACATCGAGGGCGTGCCTGAGGCCCTTTTCAGCCGCCTTCGCTGTCCTTACGTTTGCGCGCACAGATATTTCCATGCCAACGTATCCCGCTACCGCGGAAAGCAATGCGCCAAGCGTGAAAGCCATCGGTGTGGGCGCGGGCACTATATTATACAACGATGCAACGTAGAATATTATCGTAAGTATGAGCCAGAAAATGAAGACTGTGCGGTATTGCCTGCTAAGGAACGCGTCTGCGCCCTTCTGTATCGCGCCCGCAACCTTTATCATGCGCTCGTTTCCCCTGGGCTGGTCGAGAACGTACTTTGCATTCCATGCCGCGAACAAAAGCGCGAGCACGGCGGTCAATGCCGCCATCCATACTAGAATCATTCAATCGGTCCCTCACAGTGCAGTAAGAAA
>DAIDAE010000035.1 GCA_027310755.1 Candidatus Micrarchaeaceae archaeon
TTTTGGGCGTAAAGATATTTAAATACTACTATTGGTAGTATATAAGGTATTACTTTAACCTATTTTGCTCTTTCCCATGTAAGGCACAAGCGCATCAGGAACGGTTATGGTGCCATCAGGATTTACGTAGTTTTCCACAATGCATGCGAGAGCCCTCTGCATCGGCACTGCGGTGTTATTAAGGGTGTAGACGTACTTTCGCTCGCCCTTGTCGTCGTATTTTATGTCCAGTCTCATGCTCTGCCAGGTTCCTGCGCTTGAGCATGAGCCGAGCTCGCGGTAGGCCTTCTGGCCAGGGAAATAGCATTCTATGTCTACTGTTTTGGTCATCTGGTGGCCAGTATCTCCCGTGCAGAGCAGCAATAGCCTGTACGGAACATTCAGCTGCTGCCATATCTGCTCCGTGTTGTCGAGCATCTCGTTGAAATATTTCTCCTCGTCCTCCTCCTTGCAGTACACAAACTGCTCTATCTTTTCGAATTGGTGAACCCGGAAAATGCCCTTCTGGTCCTTGCCATGCGCACCGGCTTCTCTTCTGAAGCATGGACTCCAGCCAGCATACTTCAACGGCAGTTCCTTTCCAGAGAACAACTCATCCGCATGCATTGCTGCCAGGACGTGTTCGGCGGTCCCTATCATGAACAGTTCATCCTCGATGTGCTCTATTTCCCCTATCTTGCTTGCCTCTGCGGTCTCGCCTACCTTGTAAAGGGCGTCCTCAAATGTTGCGAGCGGAGCGACTCCCCTGTAATATTTTTTCCTCAACATGAACGGCGGCAACACAGGGACGAATCCGCGCTTTCCCAGCAAATCGAGAGTAAATCTTGTGAGGGCGTGCTCCAACAGAACGATGTCCCCCTTCAGGTAATAAAAGCGCGCGCCCGTGACCTTCGCCGCCCTATCCATATCCAACATGTTAAGTTTTGAAAGGATCTCTTCATGCGTTCCTATATTCCTCTCCTTTATGGTGCCCCATTTCCTTAGCTCCTTGTTGGCCTCTGGTGGGTTTCCCACAGGCACAGATTTATCCAATATATTCGGTACGTTCCAAAGAAGGGCATCAATCTTCTCCTCCAGTGCGGGAAGATCCCTTTCCATGCCCTCAAGTTTTGCCTTTAGATCCCCGAGCGCCTTTATTTTCGCTTGAACATCAACGCCCTTTTTCTTCATTTCTGATATTTCCAGGCTGGCCTTGTTCCTTTCTGCCTGCAGGCCCTGGAGTTCTGTCTTCATCTTGCGCCATTTTTCATCGAGACCAAGAAGTTCATCCAATGGGAATTTGCTTCCCCTATCCTTGATGGTTTTGCGGATCTCTTCTGCATGTTCCCTTACGTATTTTGTCGTCAGCATGTGCATCAAGCGTTGTTCAGTATATCACATCTAAAGGAATAAAAACAGTATGCTCTAAGTATCTGTGCAGGAAAAACCTATTACGCAGGGATGGCGGAGCTTGGTCAAACGTGCTAGGCTTAGGACCTAGTGCCTTAGGGCTGCGAGAGTTCAAATCTCTCTCCCTGCATCAATTTTCTTCGACGAAAAGGTTTAGAGTTTGGAATAAATCTATAAAAAATGGAAAGATTTAAGTATTTTTACCCTCATAATCTATTCATGGAAAAAGCGACTGTCGTGATGGACAGGCAAAGGAGAATATACCTCCCGAGAAAGTTCAAGGAACGGGTCGGGAGCAAGTTTTTTGTCTTAAAGATGGGCAATGAGATAAGACTGATTCCAGTACAAGCAAACCCCGCAGAAGACCTCGGTAGGTTGGGCAGCAAGCTTCCGAAAAAGTCCGTAAAACAGCTTAAGAAAGAGATTTTAGCTGAAGCAAGCAGGGGATTATAGTGTATGCTGATACGGACTTCTTTTTGGCTTTGCTAAAGGGCAGCGACTGGCTTAAGGATAATGCCCTAAAACTACTCGATACGTACAAGAATAACATACATACTTCAGAAGTCACATATGTGGAACTTATGTTATTGTCTCAAAAGTATCATCTGGATCCGGTCAATGTTGTTGCAGATGTGATGGCCATAACAAAGACGAGCAATACTGTCTACTTGCGGGCCGCACATTTCGTCAAAGAGAACAAAGTAAACGTCTTTGATGCCTTTCATGCTGCACACGTTGAAGACAGTATAATCAGTTCTGACGGGGTTTACGACAAACTGGGAATCAAAAGGGTTAAGTTAGAAGAGCGAGCTTAGGGCTGCGAGAGTTCAAATCTCTCTCCCTGCACTATTATTAAAAACCTGATTTGTGGATTATTTAGTGGTGTTCGCAATGGCAGGGAAACGGGATGAACCTATCCAACCGGTCTCGCTCAGGGACGTAAAGTTCACGGACGCAGAAAAGAGGAAGCTCTTCATAATGGGCGGGGTCGTGCTAGCCGTGTTCGCGGCCTCCATCCTAATAGTTGAGTATATATTCGGTGCCATCCCACTATCCTCAACGGCTTATTATCCCGGGAACTGTGGAACCTATGTCACCGGACAACAGATCGATAACTGCCTTGTAAATTATGCCACTTCCACTTCAAACGTCAGCGTGTGCTCATACATAAATGATGGCACTCAGGAGTCATGCTACCTGGATTTGGCGCTGAAAACCCAGAATGCGAGCACCTGCGCCCTCATACCCGGGCAAAGCGCGCTTTACACAGATTGCATATTGAGGATCAACCAAAAGGACGAATCCATGGGGCTGTGCAACAACCTCAGCATGTTCCCGGCTGAATCGTGCATGTACAATGTTTCTGTATCGGCCAACTTCAGCGGCGTAGGCTCCTGCAACCAGCTTTCTAACCTTGCGTACAGGACAGAATGCGAAAACCTCTATTACTATAGCCAGGCCCAGAGCACCAAGAACCCAGGCGCGTGCCGCAACCTCGAGTCGAGCATAAATTCCACGGTGCTGTACTTCATATCATCAAATCATACGAACAGCTCCCAAAACCTTCTGGATATCTTCTATTCCAGTTCGCTGAACATAACCCCGAGCCAGTACTGCTACTATGAGACTGCCATATCGTCGCACAATTCATCAATATGCAAGGACCTCGGCACACCGTTCTCGACCAGCTGCAGCTATGCAATAATGCAGTACAATGAAAGCCTCATAAAACCGCTGTTCAACGCCACCAACGCCACGGCGGCATGCGGCTCATATGCCGGGAATTCAAACTCGCTGGGCGTGTGCGATTTCAAGTACCTATCCCATCAGGCAATAACATCAAAAAGCGTGGCCCCCTGCGGCCTGTTAAACACCAGCATAAAATCCGACGAGTGCATACTGTACTACTCAATAAACACGACGAACACCAGCAACTGCCATACGATAGTGAACAGCTCGCTGAGGAGCATATGCGATTTTATCGGCAATGTGACCAACAAAACCGGCTAACCCGGGCCCGCCCTCTTTATTAGGGCGGAGGCGATGTCAAAGAGGCCATTTATTTCATCTCTGGAATTGCTCAGTATCATGGCCTGGTTCTGCGGCACATAAACGCGCAACACATAGTTCTTCCTGCCCCCGAACAGCCAGTCCCCTATCTTGCGCTCTCTGTATATTTCGGTGTTGTCTGCGATGTAGACCGAATTTGTCGCAAGCTTCTCTATGAGCGAAAATACATCGGTATTTACCGTATCTATGTAAATTTTCTCATCGATGCTGTCATCCCTCTCCATCAACGCTGGCTTGATGAACGGGATCTTGAGCTGCTTCGCCTGCATGGAAATGCTGTTGCCAAGCTGCGCGGTCATCGTATCCGCTTTCAAAAGGCTGTCCTCAAACTCCTGCCTCTCCGTCCCGAGGTCGGCGAATAGCGCATCTATGTATGCATCGGTGTCCTTCCTGAGATTTTGGAAATCTGCGCCTATGTTGGGCTGCTCCGCGAACTTCCCCGGGTTGCCCAGGAACCTCCTGAGATTCATCTTGCCGTACTTGCTTCCGAGCTGCGTGTCTATGTCGCTTATCAGGCTGTCCGTATAGTCGCTCCATAGCTCGGCCATTGAAACACGATATATATTTCAAAGAAAGCTTAATAAATACGTTTATTTGACATGCGCCCATATGTCGACAATTGTCTATTTTTTGAGGGAAAAATGGATATGTTTAAATATTAAATACGACGCTGATATACAGTGGTGAGAGAGTGTTGCTGCTGATGTTGGTTGGCATCTTGGCCGCTACTACTACGCCGACGGTGTACGACCTTACGCCGCTGGTGCTGATAGTCATATTCATAATAGCGGCTGCCGGGCTTACCAAGGGCGGGGACATATTTCAGTTCTTCGGGGTCGCGAGCCTCATAGGCGTGACAGGAGGGATAGGCGGAGGAGCCGGCAAGGGCCTGAGATCGGCGAATCCTTCGACAAGGGTCAAGGCCACGCCGTTTAGGCCGGTGGGGGCAGGGTTTGCCGTGTTGGGGAGCAAGGCGGCGAAGGCCGGCATGAAGAGCGCAAGCAATGCACGGGCGGCCAAACAGGCTGCCATACTTGATATGTCCACAGCCAGGTCAGGAACCGGTGCCGTGGCTGCTGGTGCCGGTGTAAAACTTGCCGTGGCTGGCGCGGCCGGTGCCGCGGTTGGCGTAGGCTTGGGCTCCAGGATGGCCACAAATAATGATTCTTGGCAATCAAGACGTACACGGGCATCAGGACGGAGGTATGAGACAGCACGCCAGAGGGCCGCAAATTTTGATTCGAAAGTTGATGCTCAAAAATTACGCTATGCTAACGCTGAGAAGAATTTCAAGGAGAGCAGAGGACTTGGCAAGGCCAGGGCCGGCGCGGTGCTGCTCGGTAGTAAGTTTAGGACAAGAGCGGTGCACAAGGGCCTCCCTGTATTGAGGTCTGATACTGTCCGGGGTACGATACTTGGAGTGCCAATGCTTTTGGGCTCCCAGAGGGCAAAGAATTGGAATACGCAGTGGCAAGGATCGGAAAGGTTGCATGCCAAAGCCGATAGGCGATGGAGCAGCCGAGGCATTTTGGGGACCGGCATATATGCAGGGATACAGCATAATTCATCTAAATTGGCAAAAAGGCAGCTAGAGGCCGAGAAACCGGGCAGTACAAGCGCCAGCAGTCTGCGTGAATTTGCACTTCAACAGGCAGGCGGGCCGGCGGTGATGGTACGGCTTGCAAGAGATCCCAGGGAGGCACGCTCCCACGGAATGAGCGATAGCAACATAAGAAGGCTACAGCACGCCTTGAAAAAAGGCGAGGATCATATTGAGTTTAGAAAAGCGGCAGAAAGAGCAGCATACCAATCCAGGTACAATCCTGTAGATTCGAGTGCTCCTCTAAGAGTCTCCGCTTCCCAGCGTCTGCTGGGCCCTGGCACTGCGGCTGCACTAGAACAACGAAGGAAGGAAGGGAGGGGGGTTTTGGAAGCAAGGAGACACTATAAAGAGGCGAGAGTGGAGTCAAAAAATGCGCACAGGGCCCTTATTGACGCCCAAAGAATGCAGAGGGCTGGAGTAGAAGGCAGCCGGGAGTATGCTGGCTCTGCAAAAGGGAGGTTAAGCGATGCATTGGCTGCAGAAGAAACGGCGAAGCAAAGATATGGGCGGGCAACTGCCGAAAGATGGCAAAAATCAAGAGATAGGCATGATGAATATTGGTCTAAGCTTACCATCTATGGGAAGGGCAATAAGCAAAATGACACGCGGCAGCGAATCGGTTCAATGCAAGACATGCGCGAAGAGCGTGAGGACCGCCACAATCACTATCTTGCCGGCTTGCAAGGCGGGGCTGCCGGAAGGATGCCTCCTCCCCATATGAATAAGCCACACAAATCTCCAAAGCCGGAGGAAGAAAGGAATGAAGACGTGAGGCGAAGCCAGGAAGCGGAAAGAAAACAAAGAAAGGAGGAGAGGGAGAAGGAAGACGAGGCCAAAAAGGGCGACAAATAACTATCTTCATAGTGAGAATAAATCCAGCTACTTAT
>DAIDAE010000036.1 GCA_027310755.1 Candidatus Micrarchaeaceae archaeon
TTGTTTTATTATGAAATTTATTTGCTGATTTTTTAGATTTTTAACACTGGCAGAATCACGTTTACTATCTCCATATGAATTTATAATGCTGTTTTGTATCGAGATTTCTCAAGGGGAGCAAACCCTTTATCGGTTTGATTATGATTGCGTGTGCTTCGTGCGGATGATTATGCCTGACAAGATTTACGTGCCACTTTACCCCTGCTGCAAGTGATTCTTCTTTGGTTTTTCCAAATGATATGGAGAAAACGCGGTAACTCCCACTCATCAGAACTATCATCGGCGTCCTATTTATGAAAGGTAGCGCTTCATTTTCGCTCATGCTGTGCTTCCGTTGCTCTGGAAAAATCTTGCTGACTGTATTTTTGTCAAAGCTGTAACGCATGAAAAATGTGCTGAGAACGCCGCCTGAATTCTGGATTGCAATGGTAAACCTGCTTATGATTCCTCTTCGCACCAGTCTAAAAACCCTATACCTTATTGTTGCCTCCTTTATGTCCAAGGACTTGCCAATATCCCTATAACCAATCCTGGAATTTTCGTCGAGTAGCTTCAGAATCGCCCTGTCCGTTTTGTCGATTTTTGCATCGACTTTGATGGCGTTAACAAAGGTGCTGTCTAACGGCATATAACCCAAGAGGTTCGATATGAACTCTGATGGCCTCAGGGCAGGCACATAATCTGAAAGGTTTGATGCTAAATCAGTCTCCCATTTGATATAATTTGTAGGCGTATCTGCAGCGGCAAAAATTAGTAGGTTGAATGCGCCTTTGGTAAGGTAAACGTCATGCGCAACTGGATCACTTTTGAACAGGTTTACAAGAAAATCTTCTGGTGGTTTCTTTTCAAATTTAATATAAATGATGTGGCGTTCAGCAAAACCCAGCTTGTCAAAATCTATTTCTAACGTAAATCTGACATCGAACTTCTTTATGAGCCTCTCCACTAGCCTGTTTGCGGTTACCACAGAGCAGTCGGCTGTTTTTGCTAGATGTGAAAGGCTGGCTCTGGCATTCACGCTCAACTCCCTTAGAATCAGTTTCTCCTTGCTGCTCACCCACTGGTCATCGATAGACATATGTCCATTATCTCAATAAAGCATTAAAATGTTTGGTATAAAAATCTGAAAATAATGTAAATGGATTTAAGAAAAAGTGCTTGTTTTTATACAAGCCTTACAAAGTTGTGGTTATGAATGTCAGGCAAAAAGCCATGCTCGCGCTCGCATTTGTAGTGCTAGAACTTTCCTTCTGGTCGATATTCCTGAAGATAGGAGGAAGCAGCATAGGGATAATACCGCAGCTGTTCTACGGCTTCCTTGTAGGATTTATCGTTTCATTGGCAGTAAGCTTGATCGTCGACAAAGGAAGGGGATTAGTGTCGATTGCGAAAAACCGGAATATGCTTCTTGTCATAATCGTTATCGGGCTCCTTAATAATGCGTTGACGCAACTTTTCCTAGGCATGGGCACCCTCGGAACAAACCCAAGCATAGGCGCAATCGTTTACCGAAGCTACATAATACTGGTGGCACTGCTTGCGCCGATAATAATAAGACAGAAGGTAAAAAAGATGCAGTGGCTTGCGGCCATCATCAGCTTCCTTGGCATCTACATAATCCTCAGCGGCGGCACGCTCTCCACTTTCAATGCATCGACATTGCCTTTCATAGCGATGTTATTGGTTTCCGCGCTCTGCACTACCTTCTCAGCTCTTTTCATGAACAAGTATACATTCAATGTGCTTGGGGCTGTGGTCATGTTTAACCTATCCTCGCTGATTTTCATGGCGCTGCTTGCGTTTGCAACCCACACTAGCTTGGCTATCTCATTTGCAGCGGGCCCGGCAATATCCGTAATATTCCTTGGTATTTTTGCATATGGCATAGGCTCTAGCCTGGTCTATTATTCAATCAAGGTTTATGGCCCGCTCTTATTTGGAAACGTGATTCTGCTAGTACCATTCCTGTCGGTATTTTTAGCTGCGCTGATAACTGGGACCCAGATAATGACATACTATCTTGCCGCAGCAGCTCTAATCAGTGCCGGCGTAGTGCTACAGCGGCGTTACTTTGGAGCCGTCGAACGTGCAACATCGAAAAAATTGCCGGAAGGGCTTACGATCTTTGACATCACTGGAGCGTTTGTAGGCAACAAAAGCCCAATAATCACAAACCAGATAATGTGGGGCAATAGAGCTCTCGCAATAAAGCTCGGCAAAATCGAAGAATATGATCATGCACAGACAGAAGAGGTATTCAAGAAAAGGGATTGTATAGCCTTCACAAATATCGAGCCGCATAAAGATGTAAGGCAGGAAGAGATGGAATTTATAAAAGAGACTTTGGGAGTGGGCTCAGAAGAAAGAGTGCTTGTTGCCATAGGCGATCCAAAAAGGCTGGAGAGCGCGTTCGAGGATGTGCATAAAGCTTATAGTAAGTTTGCGTCAGAAGAGTAGTTCAGAACAGCAGAAGAATCAGGTTGCCGAAAAGGATAGAGATGACAAAGCCAATGAATATCGGCAACGCCAACGGCATCGCCTGCCTGTAGACAGGGAACTTTCCCTTTATGCGAAGCTTCTGCATCTTTTTCATTATGTTGTATGTGACAAGCCTGTCGAATCCCTTGACCTTCTTTCTTGTCGCCGCTATCTCGCTCTTCTTCATCATGCTGAGCGCGACTATGTCGCCTTCCTCGAACTGGCTTACCGGTATGAAGGATATCATCGAATCCATGATCGGCCTCTCGAAAGCTATTGTCAGCGATGAACCTATCATCAAAGCGGCCATTACCACTATTCCGGCAATGCCCAGGTTTGCCTCGAGTATCAAGAATACTGTGAAGATCCCATATGCGCCCAGCGTCATCAGCGACTTTGCAAGATCCTTCCTTGTTATGCTGCTCCAGAATCTCTTCCCCATCATTCTCGCAGCTCTTGGTACATAATAAACAGGGATCATCAGCAGCGCTATGATCCCAGTCGCGACGAACACTGACAGTATGAATGGCAGGCCAAGCTGCGCATTCTGAATTAGATATGCTGCAGGTTGTACTGGAAGTATCAATGATATTGCCGCAAGCTCAATCACGTCGGCTGCGCCAAGCTGGCCGATCTTGTAGACAAGATAACCAAGCGCTGATACGGCGGCCGCGATCGCTGCGCTCTCTATTATGATCATGGAGTTGAGGTATGATATGGTGAACAGTACTCCTACAATGACAGTTGCATATGCGTATACGCTCGGGACGTTTCTCTTGTTGAAGATGTCGAAGAGCATGTAGATTAGCGCGATGACAAATGCTACGCCTATTCTCAACATAAGCAACTGGTCCATGCTTAGAGTAACCTGAGCGAGTTTTTATATTTTTGCGATTACCTTTCCGAAAATGCTTTCCTTGCCGACTGGTCCGAAATTCCTGCTATCGATGCTGCGGGGGGCATTGTCACCGACCACAGAATATCTGCCGGACTTGATGCGGCTTATCCTTTTCAGAAGCTTGATTGGTTTGCTAGGATGCGATAGGACAACAACGTCGCCAGTGCCAAAAGTTGACCAGCGGCTTACGATTACATAGTCGCCGTCGTGAAACGATGGCTCCATGCTTTTGTCATGGACCTTGTAGATCGAGATCGGGAAGCACATCACATCTGCGGCATTATTATTTCTTCGTTTGTCGGGTACGCTGACTTGACCCTCTTGGTCTTTACATCCTTCGTCTTCCAGAACCACTCCGCGAACTGCTGTACCTTTGAGAGAAGGTCCTTTGCCGTATTCACGTCAGCATCCTGTTTCGCCTTCGACGCTGCCTTCATTATGTCCCAGACGAGCTTGTGCACCTCCGGTGTCGCCATTTCCGGCTTTATGTAGTCGCCCCATATAATCCTTATCTCGTGCTTGACAAGCTCTGCGTGCTGCTCTTTCACGGTCACGTACCTAATCATCTTGTTCCTCGTGCTGGTGTCTGTGGGCGGGACTTGTGCGGTCTCTGCTATCAGCATGTCCATCCTTAGGACAGTATGGGCGGCCACCTGCGCCTGGTGCGGATCGTATATTCCGCAAGGTATGTCGCAGTGCGCTTCTACTGTTTCGAATCCGATAACCTTATCCGCGGCCGAGAGCACAAGCTTTGCCGCTGCGTTCAATGCATCCATAATAACACCCATAACGATTATAGCATAAAAGGTTTAATAGTCTTCTACTAGAATCTGAATATCGCTTTTTCGGAATTGCTATGATAAACTACAAAGAAATAGAGGCTAAGTGGCAGAAGGCGTGGGCAGACGCCAAGATATTCGAGCCAGAGATAAACGACAAAGAGGGCATAATGGTCATCAACGCCTTCCCATACGTCAATGCCCCTCTCCATATAGGCCACTTCCGCTCATACGGCACTGCTGAGGCTTATTCGAGATACCTTAGGCTCAGGGGCTTCAATGTCCTCTTCCCGTTCGGCTTCCATGCCACCGGAACGCCAGTCACAGCATTTGCAAGAAGGATAGCCAACAAAGATCAGGACCTCATCGATGAGCTTGAGAAACTTTATCACATACCACACGAAGAAGTTGTGAAAATGTCTGATCCTGCCTACATAGCAGAATACATGATAAAAAGGCAGGAGAGAATCCTCGGGATATCAGGTCTTGGCATAGACTGGAGGCGCAAATTCATAACCATAGACCCGATATTCAGCAAAATGGTTGAGTGGCAGTTCCAGAAACTCTACGAAAAAGGCTACCTTATCAAGGGAAAACATCCGGTTGCGTGGTGCCCTCTGGAAAACCATGCTGTCGGAGAGAACGATACGAAACACGATGTGCATCCGAAGATCGAAGAAGTGGTCGCGGTCAAATTCAAGGACACGGCTTCTAACATTTATTTCGCATGCGCCACATACCGGCCGGAGACAATCTACGGAGTTACAAACCTTTTTGTCAATGAAAAGGTTGATTATGTAATTGCAGAGATAGAGGGAAACCAGCACTACATGTCGAAGGGAGCTGCAGACGCGCTGCAGCGTCAGCTTAAGATTAACGTCATTGGGACAGTGAGTGCTGCCGATCTTCTGAAGAAGAAGGCGATAAATCCGGTTACGAAGGAGGAGGTGCCGGTGCTGCCGGGCTATTTCGTAAAGCCCGATGTCGGAACAGGCGTGGTGATGAGCGTGCCTTCCCACGCGCCTTTCGATTATGTGGCTCTCGACAGACTTCGAAGTGCAGGGTATCCGCTTCCGAAAATCGAATACAAAAAGATACTTGAGATAGAAGAGGACAAAGGCAAAAGAATAGGCCGCACTCTGCAGCCGAACGA
>DAIDAE010000037.1 GCA_027310755.1 Candidatus Micrarchaeaceae archaeon
ATTTATATCTTTCTGAAAAGCCATCCTTGGTGGCAAAGATATGCTCAGAACACCCAAGATATAATATATTGTTACACGGGCAAGCTTACTCGTCATGATGAGAAATAATAAGGCATTATTACGCAATGTATTGAGGAATATTTCAACCAATCAGTCGAAGGCATAGCCTATGATGTTATAGACCAGCTTGGCTGCAAGCACGTTGGGTGCAACCATTCCGGGAATAGGGTTCAGCTCGTTGATATCGGCGCCAACCAGCTTCCTCTCCTTCAGCACCCCCTTTAATACTGCAAGCAGCTGGTCGTAGCGCATGCCGCCAGGCTCGGGTGTGCCAGTGGCCGGCATCTCCCCGGTGTCAAGCACGTCCAGGTCAATCGTGATGTAGAGGTTCTCCTTTGTATTCTTCAGTATCTTGTCGACGATTTTCTTTGTGTCCATGTTTTTCATGTCCTTCATGTAAAGCATCTCATTGGCGTGGCGCTTCGCGCTCTCCTTGTCTATGCTCCTTATGCCAACGCTGTAGCAGCTGCCGCACGTCTCCCTTATCCTGGCCATCACGCACGCGTGGCAGTACTTCGTGCTGAAGAACTCGTCCCTGGAGTCGGCGTGCGCGTCCATGTGGAGCACGCTGAACTCTCTGTATTTCTTTGATATCGCCCTGACCCCGCCGACGGCTATCGTATGCTCGCCGCCGAGCAGGATCGGCAGCTTCTTGTCATCCAGTATGAGTCCCACCTCCTTGGCTATCCTGTTGACGGTCCCCTCCGGGCTGTTGAAATCAGGCGCAAGCTCCTCGAGCGTAAATATGCCCACCTTGTCGCTTGTTACCTCTCCAAGCTCCTCGTTGTAGAGCTCCATGCTCCTGCTGGCCTCTATGATGGCCCTGGGCCCCTCCCTGGCGCCGACCTTGTACGTTGAGGTGGAGTCGTATGGTATCGGGAGCACGACCACCTTGGCTGAGTCGTAATCCTGCTCCTCCAAGCCAAAGAGGTTGTACGGCGGCATTGCGTTGAGTATTTTCATAAATTCACTTTACAGCAGCTCCTTTGTCATTAGTACTCTTACCCTGAGCGGGAACTCGGTTTTGTGCAATATTTCCTTGACTACAAGATAACCATGCTGAACGAAAAACTTTATGCTCTCCCTGTCATCAGAATAAACCAGCACGTGGGCCTTTGTTTTGCCAATGCCCGAGATCCCCTTTTCAAAGGTCTCCAGCAGGTCGCTCATGGTCTTGTACCTGTTTGTTTCGTCAGAGACGTATAAAACGCTTATTCTTACGTCCTTTGTCTTTGCTGGCTTCCTACCCTTTACTGGCCTGTGAAGCCTGCCTATTATTATGCCAACTATTTCATCTCCTTCCTTTGCCAACCATATCGGCCTGTTCTGGTCGCCAAACTCATTTTTGTGCAACAACATCCATTTCTCCAGTCTTGGATGTTCGTCAGTGAAACTTTCCTGTGCCTTAAGGTAGGCCATCGCATTCTTGACCTGCGCCGGATGGCAGAACTCGACATGGGGTGCCTCTGTCCTTACCAAGTTTTTTGGCCCCATGCTGGTTTCTTGAGGATGATATCTAGCCATCATTTTATTCGCTAAACGTTATGGCTTAGAAATATAAAGCCTTTTGCAGGCCCGCTAGAAGATAAAAATCGGGACCGGCCAGATCAAGAGTCGCCTTCGGGGCCGATCCTTCATGATAAACAAAATATTAAAATGGTTATACGCGTTTCTATGCGCATCCTAACCTATTTATTTCTTCATCTGTCCGCCTACGCCCCAATAGCACAGGATGAACGCCACTATGGTCCCTACGAACAATCCACCGCCTGCGGTGAATGCAAAGAGGGTTACCGCCGCCACCTGTGTCATCTTCATGGCGTGCTCGGACATAGCCGTGCCCATCAGCAGGTTCACCAGGCTCAATATGAAGAGCGAGACAACGCTGAACACCGCCAGGCCGCCGAATATAGGCGCCCAGAAGCCTCCCGCGCCTCCGAACCAAGCTGGAGCTGCAAAGCCAGCCGTCCACCAACCATACAGCACCCATAGGAACACTAACGATCCCAGGAATTGCAGTACGGTATTCCATGACGTACCTTTTTTAGTCGCCATTTTCATCACTTTCATATAGACACTAAAAGCTAAGCTTTATAAATCTATTCCCAGACAACGTAAATTTAGGGTTAAGAATTAGACAAATGACGTGCAATCCAGCGCCGGGAGGGTTTTTCAGGATGGGCTTGGAGTGAAAACCTGAGAATATATGGTGTCACTACGGCCTCAGGAAAGGCCACCGCAGCGTTTTTTAGCCTTTGGTGCGCTATATTAGCGATTGCATGGCAGAGAAGATACGGTGCGCACACATACTGGTTGAGAAGCAATCCACCGCCCTGGAGGTGCTGGAGAAGCTGAAGAACGGGGAGAGCTTTGCGAAGATGGCTGAGCAGTACTCGCTGGACGGCACCAGGAAAAGGGGAGGGGATCTTGGCTTCTTCGGAAGGGGGGTCATGGTCAGGGAGTTCGAGGAGGCCGCTTTTAGGCTCAATAAGGGGGAGACCTCCGGGCTCGTGAAGACCCAGTTCGGCTATCACATAATAAAGAGGATAGAGTAAAGCTCTAGTAATCAATAATGTAAACAGAAATGTTTATATATTTGTAGTGTGATATTATTCCATGGACAGCGAAGTTATCAGCATTAGGGTAAGGGAAGGCACAGCCGAGAGACTCAAGAAGTTAGGAATAAATAGTTCAGAGGAGGTCAGAGAATATCTCGAAGACCTTGCCTGGAAGGCCGACGCTAAGAAAACCTTAAATGAACTGGAAGTACTCGTCAAGAATCACTCCAAGCCATCCAAAGCAGGTTTTGCGTTAAAATCTATAAGAGAAGATAGGGATGCGACTCATTGACAGTTCTGTAATCGTAAAATTCTTTTCAGAGGAACCAGGATGGGAGGCGTTGAGAGAATATCTTTATACGCCCATAAGCATAGAGCTTTCGATGAAGGAACTTGGCAATGCCCTTTTGAAAAAAGTGCGTAAGAACGAGTTTGATGAAGATGTTGCAATAGAGGTACTTAATAGATATCCAAACACGTTTAGATTTGTAGAACAGAAGAGGAGCATAAGCAAAGCGTTTGAGATAGCAAAGAAATATAATACGTCGATATACGATGCGATGTTTATTGCGGCTGCCATGAAGGATGGTTACGAACTGCTCACTTGCGACAAATATCAGGCCGAAGTCGCCAGAAAAGCAGGTGTCAAGACCATAGAATGCTAAGAACTTTAAAAGATGGAAGGGCTTAAAGCATAGCAACGTATCAAATTAGGACACAGTTCGGTTACCATGTAATAAGAGGCCGGACTGAGCGCGGTCATGGCAGTGTTGTTATCTGCTACGGCCCCGCATTCTATGAATAAAACAGCCTCTTTATCTCCTCCTTCGCCTTGTTTTTCAATTTTGAGTATTCATTTTTCGTATCCGTTATATAATCCCACATGGTCTCCCCCTTGTCTAGGTACTCCAAAAGGACATCAGAGCTGCGCCGTTTCTCGATCTTGTACCTTTTCACATATTCTTTAATAGATTTCATATCTGGCTTAGAATAGAAGAGCAGCGTGATAACGTCTACTACATCCTTCCTGGACTTGGCTTCATCGGCCCGGAAATATCCCCACAGTTTGAGAAGCATGAGCATTTCCTTGTTCACGACCTTTATGTTCCCTTCTACGGAGCACTCCTTTATTATATCAGAAACCGGGAATGGTAAATCTTTGTCAGCATATCCCTCTATGAAGAGGTCTACCACGGCACCATCGATTATTGTGTATTTTATGTTTATGCCACCATAATCGTTCAGGCCGTATTTCTTGAAAAAAGAGAGACTGTCGTAACCTATGGCCAAGTCTATGTCCTCGCTCATCTGTGCACCGGTGTATAAGAACACCGCCCATCCTCCTATAAGGACAAAGCCTATTTTTTCCGCCAGCAAATCAAGAGTCCTTTTGCTTGAGCTAGTCTTCTCCTCATTCCAGAATTGCCTTCGCATATATATCATCTATTCTTTTTTCAAGCTTTGTCATGAATGTGTTCGCGTACCATGTATTGTTATTCCACAGATCAACATAAAGTTGGGGCAGGGAAACAGTAGAGCGTTGGAGCGCCCTCTCCACTATTTTTTTTTCAAGCACGATGTCCGGCTTAAGTATCACAAGGTTCTTATACATTGAACCGCTGCGTTCCTTCGGTTTGCCGAATCGCAGCAGTATTTCTGCAAGTGACTTTTCTGCGGCATATGCGTAGACCTCGCCATACGCGGCTGCATCATTCCCAAAAAGCTTTGTATATCCACTAAAGCTTGTGTACGCTATCTCATTTGGCAGATGGTTCTCTATCTCGCCAGCATTCCCTACTTCGATGTAGGTACTGTATACAATGTCCCTCTCAAATTTCCTGTTTACGGCCCAGAAGAGCAACAGTTTCTTGAAAGCAGCAATCTCGAAATAAGTTCTATAAAGCTGCACCGCGCCTATTTTTTTCAATGGAGCTATCGCATAGCTGACCGTGTTTGGAGATATCCCTAGCGTGCGTGCTATGCCCCTTTCCGTAAAATGCTCTTTTCTGTTGACCATGAGCTGATCTGCTATGTGCCTGTATATTATTCCGCTCTTGTTCATATCGATCTGTCCTATTTTTATTTTATATTATATATAAAGTGTCCTATGATTATAGGATAATATAAATA
>DAIDAE010000038.1 GCA_027310755.1 Candidatus Micrarchaeaceae archaeon
TTAATACATACAATAGTTTAATGGGTTAAATGATAACAGTAAGAGGAATGATGGAGATCCTCCAGATGGGGAAAATTGATGGACCAAAGTCCTTCAAGGATTTCACACACATATCTATTAAGAATAAGAGTCTGAGCTCCGCTACTATCGCGAAAAGACTTGATGAACTAATATATGCGGGGGCCATTATAGAAGTGGTAAAGAGGTCCAAAAGCGGCAGGAGAGTAATAGGGTATAAGACAACTGAAAAGGGCGAAAGTATAATTACGCAGGCAAGAGAGCTCCGCAGGGCGCTCGACGTTCCAATTGACAAAATTTAACTCCTTTGATTATGGAATGTGGCTGCTTATTCCGCTTGTTCGGGCGAATGATTAGATTACTTAATTTCTTAACTTAGATTTTAGTTAATTAAAGCAAAAAGTCATAGTTAATATACTCTTCTATACATACATTTCTAAGGTAATATCATGATAATAGCGAAGGGAATGCTGGAAATACTAGAAATGGCCAATAGCCGCGAGCCGAAGACCTTCAACGACTTTACAAAGATATCAATTAGTGGCAGAAAAGTTAGTTCTGCCACGGTCTCAAAAAGACTTAGCGAGCTCACTTCTTTCAGTGCGATAGAGTATATTGTGCACATATCAAAGGCCGGAAGGAGGGTAGTGGCATACAGAACGACTGAAAAGGGTAAAAAGATATTGAATCTGGGAACGACGTTGGAAAAACTGGTTCTCTCCAAAAGATGATGCGGGGAGTAATTTACCTATTGTAATTGCCTTTCCCTGGTATGATGTTCCTTATACCCCCTGTTGGATCCTGAACGTCGCCCGCTCTCCTAGGGATCACATGGATGTGCAGGTGGTCTATTGTCCTGCCGGCTGCCGCGCCGTCATTGACCCCGTAATTGTAGGCGTCCGGTTTCGTGGCTATATCATCGCGCATTAGGGCAGACCTGCAAAATTCCTCCGATTTCTCGTTTAACGGCTTATCAACAAGGTGCTGATATAATTTGCGCAGATCGGTGGACTCGATTATGTCAACAGTTCCGCGCAGGGCAATTCTCAAATCTGCCCATTCGTCCGCATCCAGGCGCAGCAAAGAGGATATATGGTTCTTCGGAATCACTTCGGCGTGGCCTGGCGTGACAGGGAACCTATCAAACTGGCTCCAGAACAGCTTTGTTTCGTATATTATGCCGCTGTGGGATTCGTACAGGCGGCAAAAGATGCAGTCTTCCCTATGTGCCTGTATTGGATGGGTGCTCAGAATATCACGCATTAGAATGGATTCCGGCCTTTCGGAGTGAGCCGGTAGGTCGTTCTACTCACCCCCAATATGCTTTCGCTCGTTTCTTCCGTCACAAAGCCGTCCGCTATGAGCCTCGGCAAAATCCTGGATAGCGTGTTTATCGCCACCTGCTTGTCCAAACCCCGGCTTAAAATACACATCTCTGTCACGATTTCGTGTATGGTGGGCGATCTGTTGCTCTCCGTGTCATATTTCTGGAGCGCCTCCAGTATCATGCTCTTGTTTCGCTGGTCGGATCCCAGGTATGGCCTGGAAATTGTTGCGGTAGCCATATTTCCACTGTGTTTTTTATTGTGTTATAGATGAAGCGTTTCAGATATTTAGACTTTTTCGCCGCGTGCGAATTGCCTGGCACGCCTGATGTGCGTTAATGCAGCCGAAATAATTGAAGGAAAAGAATAATTTGACTAAAGACTCCTATCTGTTAATTCTTTTGAAACTGAACTTTAATGAATCTTTAGTGATAATGATATGAATGTTCAGGTACTTAAGCCTTTGCCTGCCCCCCTCCTACCCCGAAAAGCCTGCATGATTTCTCGAACATCTCCCTGTCGGCAAAGAAAAAGAATCCGTTGTTGAGCTCAAGCCAGCCCAGCGGCAGGTGTCTTTTTGCCGCCTCAAATGTCTCGTTTTCGGTCATGTATGCCTTCCTCAGTTTCAGCTGGTCTGGACTATCATATCTCAATGTCTCCCTCAGTCCTACCCAGTCCCTCATCCTATAGGCACCGTCGTGCTTGCCGGAATACAAGTAACTGATAAGCTCCTCCACATACGGTTGCTGCTCCTTGCTGCAAATGTAATACACCTTCCTCCCTTCATCATCCAAGATCAGTTCGCCGGCAATTCCGCTGCCCGTTCCGCAGTATTTGGCGATGGTGTTTAACGCCTTTGGCACACTCCCGAACTCGTATTCTGCCGCGCCCATGTATGCAAAACTGAAAATTGGGGACACCAGGTCTATGGCCTCTTTTGACAGGCCGCCGGAACCTCCTGCCCCGAAGGTGAAGGGAGTTACAGCCCTCCCGCGTGGGATCTCGAGCCTCTGGATCAACCATGATGATGTTACCGATGCACCGTAAGCGCCATTGCGCGCCTTGTCCATCGGGTTTTCTATGCTCTTGCCAGGTTTTGTCGCTTGTGTCATGGGATTCACATTTAATTTATACAAACATCAATAGTTCCCTCAAGTCGGATATCTCAGCTATGGTGCGCATGCTGTTCCCGTCGTGCCTGAATCCTATCGTGGGGTAATAGTGCGAGGCCTCGGTGTCCCCTCCGTCGCTGACAAAAAGGATGTTTTCGCCCTTCAGCCCGTGCCTTTTGGCTATAGTGTCAATAATTATCTTCTTGTTAAGGTCCCTCAGGTTTTCCCAAGCCTCTCCTGCGCCGTTCGGGTATGCGAACGTGCTGACATATCGCCCCTCGGAGTCAAAGACCACGGTCCTGCCATAGACGTTCATCGGCATGGGGCCGAATGCGATTACGCGCCGCAGGAAGGCCTCCGGATGAATCCTTTCGGCCACCGCCTTTGCATAGATGGTTGGGGAAAAGGTGGCGATGTCAAGCCCTATCCCCCTCCTGTGCAGCTCCAGGACGACTTCTTTGGCGTGCTCCTGCAGCGGGACCTCCCTCGCCGCATCGATGAAGTCTGAGCGGCGCAGCCCCGCAACCCTGGCCTCGGCCTCCATGAAACCCAGCGTCTCGCCCAGGCTGATCCTCCCTCTCATGAAAAGCCCGTATGTCTCAGCTATGCCGTGCCTTCTCTTTATCATGCCCCAAGAGGCCTTCTCGCTTATCAGCACCCCGTCCAGGTCGAAGACCACCCTCTTGACGCCGCCGTCATCCTTCCTCGCGGAAATATCCATTTTCCTGTCAGCAAAACTAAGCATCATTATCACAGTATGGAGAATCTCATCCCTCCCTGCGCCGCAGGAAGGCCTCAAGCTCGCCCACGCTGGCGAACTTCAGCGGGGGCATGTTGTCTATTACCTCTATGTGGGGAAGCGAGCACGAGGTGCTTTCCGGGTCCATTGTGTTCCAGATGACCTTGTATCCTCTCCTTTCAAGCTCGCCCATTGCATCCGTAAGCCTCTTTAGCTCTCCGAACACCCCCTTGCTGGGTATTATGATGCGCGCACACCTATAGGGCTCCCTTGCCCCCTGTTCCTGCCGGTGTGCGGCTTCCCTATCCGCTGTGTTCTGCGCCATCATTTTGTGACACCCTCCCACGACTAAATGTTGTGGGCTTCCCTTGCATTTACATGGACTGCATTTGCAGGGTATGTTTTCAGTTCCTCGACAACAGCCTCCTTTTGAGGTCTTACATTATCTCCCCGAACGTAACTTCCCGTGTGTCCCACGGTAGCTCTATTGAGTATGTTTATTGATGCGTTTATGTCCCTGTCCTTCATCGTTCCACATCCTTCACAAAAGTAGATTCTCTTTGATAGTGGCATACTCTGTATATTGCCACAATTACTGCACGTCTTTGATGTGTTTCTTGGATCTACTTCTGCCAC
>DAIDAE010000039.1 GCA_027310755.1 Candidatus Micrarchaeaceae archaeon
GACTTTGCAAGTGTGTGATTCTTTGTCATGTTCTGAATCTGCAATTTTTCGACTGCGAATGATGTATATCCTGATTTAATTAGTTTATCTGTAACCTTGTGCAAATAGTCGTTTGTCTGATTATTTGCGATTTCGTATTCCCTGTTCATTCTCTCTTTTGCAATTTGCCTTCTCTTTGACCCTTTCTTTCTCCTTGCGACTATTCTCTGCCATTTTGCGATGTGTTTTTCTTGGTTCTTCCTGAAGTTCGGTTTAATTATCTTTGTCCCATCGGATATGACTGCAAATGTTTTCAGACCTACATCTATACCGACTGGATTTGTGTCCTTTATTTTTGGGATTTCTATATTCTTTATTGCAGTAAAGATGGCGTAGTATTTCCCTGCTTCTCTCTTTATTGTAAGCGTTTTTATTTTCCCCTCCATCATCCTGTGTTGGATTATCTGCATCGTTCCTATCTTTGAAACCCTGAGTCTATCTTTATCTATCGAGAATGAACCATTGTTTTCTATGTGCATTATCGAATTATATTTGTCCCTTGACCTGAAACGTGGAAACCCTTTCTTCCCTGATTTATTCGCCTTACATCTCCTGAAGAAGTTTTGATAGGTCTTCAACATCCTATTTCTTATATCTACACGGACATGAGAATAAAGATCGTAAAATCTTTCGTTCTCATCCAGTATTTCACGCATAAACAGGTTTATGGTTCTCTGGGAAACTTTTGATTTCGGATTGTTCTTTCTCGAATTGATTGTTTTTTCAAGGAGTTTGTTGTAGAGTTGCTGCGAAAGGGTTAGTGCATTGTCTATTGCATGTTGCCTCTTTTCGTCAGGGGATATCCTAAACTTAAAAGCACGTACGCAGTCCATATTTTTTGTATTGCAGTTCATATTTATATGCCTTCCCTACGCCCCTAACCCACCATTAAAAGTGATGGGTTTGCGGGGCGAACCACTTATCAGGGATTGAGTTATGCTACAAAATATATAAGTCTTTTGTAGAGTAGATAGAGTAGAGCCATAGGATCGGCGCGCAAGAATAGACGTACTATACCGTTGCGTTTATGAGTCCCCGGTTGGCGCGGTATCTGTATGCGCCGATCGAGAGCCTGATGGCGCCGTCGCCAAGGATGATCAGCCCGGCAAGCGCAAAAAGCTCCTCGAAGTGAGGTACGCTCTCCACCGAGCTTCTCACTCCCTGGAAATAGTACGGGGCTACCGAGTTTAGCACATATTCCACTCCCTGTACAAAAATGCTCTTTGTATTGGAGACCAGCAGGTCTGCGCCTACCGGAATGTATATTGCGCCCCTGACAAGATTGGAGGTGGCGGGCTTTGCCACTATCTGGACGTTCTTCACGGTACTGATGTTTTGCTCCGCCTGGGGCGCCTGCTCTTCGCCGGAAGCACCAACCGCGCCCCTAATGTTGCGCCTCATGTTCCTGAGAAATGAAATGTCCCCAGATGCCTGCTGTGCCGGAACCTTCTCTTTAATCGCCATTCTACCGCATAGGCTAGCGTGTCCGAAATATTTATACCTTCAGTGGCAGATATCATACCAGTTTGAATTTTTCTATCACATAAGCTGCAACTTCCCTGAAGCTTGGCAGCGCCCTGACATAAGGCCTAAGATCATCCCATCTTTCTTCCAGTGCATTTACCCTTTCTGCGAATCTTACAGTGGAATACTTATGCGTATTTCCGAATAAAGTGCTCTGCGATTTAAGGAATATTAGGTGCTTGTCTATATGCGCCCCGCTTGCCAGAAGAAACCTTAAGTCATACAGGTCCCTTGGCTGATTCCTCCGCTCATTGATTATGGCCATTACCTTTTCGGCCAGTATCTCTGCCTCGTCCATGACATGGACTACCATGGGAACACCATCCAAATCCACGGCCTTTTTTCTGGGCTCCAACACACATCCTTCGAATACCGCATCGATCTTCAGTGTGATTGTCTTTCCCAGGGTTCTCGAATAAAATTCTAAAGGATACACATACATGTTCGATTTCCTTATCATCTCCTCGCCCCATGCGTTCTCGATTTTCATGATCTTTGAGTCCAGGTCTTCAAGGGCGTCATCGATTTCCACTATGTCCTCAAGTTTCAGGCCGAAATCAAGATCTTCGGAAAACCTATCGAGACCGTACATCCGCTGGAGCGCGGTTCCTCCCTTGAAGACAATTTTTTTGTCAGTACGGTATATCTCCCTCAGGACTATGTTCTGTATCCTGTACTTTTCCAATTGTTCTTCATTGAACCAATCAAGCGCCTTCATTATAGACCACCCTCCATTTTTTATCCTCCCTTCCTGCGTGTTTGCCTATGCGTATGTAGTTCCTTGATCTGTATGCAAGCAAATCATCGGCATTTATAGAATTCGATTCAAGAAAATGTCCAAGCCTATTTATCAGGTTGCCATTGCCTAACATGGTAGCGTATCTCTTCAGCACCACTATGTCGATCTTCCCTGCTTCAATCGCGCTATCAAATTCTTCGACATAGCCTATCCTCCTTTTTAGATAAATATAATCTATGAAGGCCTTTTCCGGCCTTGCTACGAATACACCGTTTACGTTATCAAATCCAAAAAGTAATTTCTTTTCGACCTTGATGAACTTTATGATATAGCCATGGAACTCCAGGTCCTTATGCGACCGCGTGGTAATAACATATTTCTCTTTTGGCAATTGTGTGGTAAGGTTATAGAACCTGAAGGAGCTCATCAGTGAGAGATAGGAGGGGTACATTATGTGGGATGCGACTATATCCGCATCCGTGCCACGTATGCAATATTTGCCTTTTTCTATTGTTTCGATCTCGTCGGTGTTTCTTACAAAGTCCGCGGAATACTGTCTTGATTTGCCAAGGAGCTTTGCCGTAAAGTCGGTCGTAAACACCTTTACATCGTTCTCCTTTAGTATCCTTATAAAATCGTCGTGGCGCATGATATTTTATACATGAATAGATTTTTATTCTTTTCTATTATATCATTACCATATTAATAT
>DAIDAE010000003.1 GCA_027310755.1 Candidatus Micrarchaeaceae archaeon
TATAAAGATATAAATATTTTATTTGAGTAAACTTATTAATACTCAAGTAAATGATAACATGTTGGAAACTGTCATGCGCCCTGTTGCGGCGATCAGGACTAAAGGGATGGCCCTTGCGCACGAGGCGGGGATCGACGAGGACGGGATAGGCATAAAGACCCTGCTCAGGACAAGGATAGTGGACAGCAGGTCCCTGGCCTACCTATGGATGGCGATAGAGAGCAACCTGAACGTGCTGATACTGGGTGACGGGCTCTCCGGCGGGCGACCCTTCATGTATTCGCTCTTTCCGTTAATACCTCCTTACGACAGGACCATAGCTTTTGATTGCCATGCGAAAAACTCCAGATACCATGAAAACCTGATCAGCTACGTGCCATGCGGTCGGCACGAGGTGAGTGGCGCACTAAAATCCGCAAGGGAGCTCCTGGCAAACAGGATAGTTGTGGCGGACCTGGAGAAATTTTCCAGGGAGGTGTTCTCCTGCGCAAACTGGGGGATCCCCTTCATCTCGACCATGGCGGGAGAGGAGCCCCGCATAGTTGACTCATTGAAGAAGAAGCGCGTTCCCGCCAATTCACTGAGCATGCTTGACGTTGTCGTTTCGATGGGAAAGGCAGACGATTCCGTATGGAGGGTCAATGGCATCAGCGAATACCTTTGGTTCAGCAGGTCGGAGTATTTCATTGAGGAGGCGGTGGCCTCCAAAAATTTTGAATTCAGGACGAACTGCGTGCTTGCGGGGGGCAAATTCAACAGCAAAAGCCTGCCCGTGTCAAAGGCGATGAAGGCGTACTCGGACCTCAACGTTGTAGGCAAAAAAGAGGCGGTCGAAGAGTTCGGGCGAAGGTCTGCATTTTTGGCAGGCTCTCTGGACAGCAATCTTCCAAGCAAGGAGTACATAGATTCCTATTTTGAGATAAAATAGCCCACCGTAAGTAATAAAGATTGATAAAGCCAAAGCATATCCGTAGTCACAGCTACGTAATTCCTATTTCTACGTGGCCTTGGTGGTGTAAGGGCAGCACGGGAGGCTGTGGACCTCCAAGACCGGGTCCGATTCCCGGCCAAGGCCCTTTTCAATGCAAAAGACTAACTAATTTAAACTTTTTTTACTAGTATCAAGGGATATCATGCTGAGCAGTCGGTTAGCGAAATCCCAGAGTGCCATGGAATACCTAATGACATACGGCTGGGCGATACTCATAATTGCTGTTGTGCTTGGCGCGCTCTTTCAGCTTGGAGTATTCAGCGGGATAGGAACGCCCAGAGCACAGCCGGGTAATTGTCAGGTAGTAAAGGTTGGCAGCGGAATCACGCAGACCATCTCCCTTGTAGGGGAATGCCAAGGTCAGCAGCCCGAGTACGTGGCGCAGTTTAACAACGGCTACATATTAGTTGCAAACCCTTCCCAGAACAATGGCTTCCCGAATGGTTATACAATGGGTGCATGGGTGCAGTACGTTAATCCGGAAAGCGAATGCGGATATGCGCTTGCAATGGAAGATAGCAGCGGGCAGCCGCGCGGCGGCGCCGTGCTCTCATGCAGCAACAGTCCAAAGCCTTATGGCGAGACTATCAATAATGTTGGCTATAACGTATATGCGCCTGCAACCGGATCCCAGCAGACTGTGGCGTTCAATACATGGACCTTCATCACACTCTCGTGGAACCCTGCTGCGCAGACAATAACATTCTACATTAACGGCGCCATAGAAGGTGCCCCAGTTTCGGACGGAATCCTCCCTTCAAACATGATAATGCAAAATACACCGTATTATGTGATAGGCGGCCAACCCGGCGGAAGCTCATGGAACGGGAAAGAGGCAGATGCGCAGCTGTACAACACATCCCTTTCAGCCAGTGAGATAATGGCACTATATCAGGAAGGCATCGGGGGTGCACCCATAAGACCGCAGAACATTGTTGGCTGGTGGCCGCTCAATGGCAATTTCAATGATTATAGCGGCAATGCGAATAACGGACAGGCTTACGGTGAAGTGACTTTCAGCAGCGACTACACGGCACCACAAACATGACCCCGCTATTTCACTGTGATGGTCATGTTTGATATATAGAGGGTGTCACCGTTGGAGCTGAAGTTGTCGGACCATCTATTGCCTCCGATCACCAGATTATATGTCTGGTTTGTCAGAACCTGGACACCATAAATTGATGCAATCAAGCTGCCGTCTGCGTAGAAATTTGCAGTTCTGTTTTCAAGCACTATCCTGTAGTTATGGCTTCTCCTGTCATTGTTGAATAGAGTCCTTTTTATTTCAGGCGTGTTGTTGCTGGGCTGTACATACGCTTTTATTATGCCATAGCCGTTGCCTCCCCTCATTTCGTCTGTGATACCTATTTCCTCTCCGTTCCATGTGTATATATTGGTGGACAAGAAGGTATACATGTCGTCAAATTCATAAGGAGCTGTGGAGTTTGTGTTCCATGTGGCGGTGAAGCTATATTCTATGACATTCGAGTAGTTGTCGATGCTGAGTGCATGGCTGTACGACGGGTAGGATCCTAGGGTGTTTGTCGGATAGGTAACCACAAGCAGGCTATTTTCAATAAAAATTGGTATAGATATTTCTGGATTGCTGCTTTCAAGTACGAATTGACCTGAGCCAAGGTTATAGGTGTTCTTGGAAGGACCCTCTGCTGCATATAGGATTATGGCCAATAGCGCTACTGCGAAAATAATCAATGCTATATTCCTCAGCCTCCAGACCGAGCCTCTTTTTTGTTTGTTTTCCATAAATCTCTCTTTCAAAGCGCGCGTATTTAAAACATGGTGTTTTCATCCATCGCGATCAATATCCAATCTCATCCACGACCAGCTTTGGTGAATTGTCCCCATCGTCTCCGACTGCAAAAATCAGAAGACGTAGGTCCCCCACCATCTCACGAGTCTTTTCCAGCCTACCCGCAGCGGCGACGTGTTCTTTTTTATGTCCTTGATCATGGACCTGTACAATATCTTCTCCTCCGCGTCAAGTTTGCCCTCCTTTACTATCTCCTGCTTCTTGCCGTCGACTATCTGGGTCTCGGTCTTGCTGATGACGTCCTTTTTGACCATGCTGTACCATTCGTCAAGCGAGCTTCCATTCACATCCTTGTCCTGCAGCACGGTTATCATGTCCCCCATGGTGAGCTTCCTCGGTTTTTTGTGCTCGTGCTCATGCAGGAGAGGGAGCATCACGGCCTTGTCGCATATCCTCTCTATATCGGCGGGTGAGTAACCGGCCGTCGCGCGCGATAGCCTGCCCCACGCCAGGTGCGCCCTTGGCATGTTTCTTGTATGGTACTCGAAAAGCTTCTTCCTGGTTTTATAATTGGGGGGTGCCACATATACATGATCGCCGAACCTGCCGCTTCTCTTCAGCGCAGGGTCTATGTCCCACGGGGTGTTTGTCGCCCCTATAACGTAAATGCCCTCCGGGTTTGCTTCCACTCCGCTCATTTCAACAAGAAACTGGTTGACCGCGAGCCTCAGGGCCGAGCTCTCTCCTCCCTCCGGTCCGCCCCCGCCGCCCCTTTTCACTCCAAGAGCGTCGAGTTCGTCGAAGAATATTATACATGGCGGGTTCTTCCTCGCCTGCTCAAAGATCTGGTGCAGGTTCTTTTCCGTGTTGCCAGTGTACATGTCCACTATCTGGTTCACCCTCGCTATTATCACGTTTGCGCCAGCCTCGCCCGCTATCGCGTTGACCGTGTACGTCTTTCCGGCGCCGGGAGGGCCATACAGCAGCGTGCCCAGTCCGAGTTTCTTTCCGTACCTCTTGAAGAGGTCCGGTTTCTGTATCGCAAGCACTATGTTGTCCTTCAGGTATTTCTTGAGCTTGTCGAGCCCAATCACGCTGTCAAACTTCTGGTTTGACTTGTAAAAAGCCAGCTTCTTTATCTGTCCCTCCTCTATTCTTGTCTCCGTGTAGTCATATTTGTTGAGCTCCAGCTGCTTTGTCTTGGAATTTTTGCCATATGTAGAATCCACGTGAATGAGAGAGTCAATGTGCTCCAGCCTGTTTTTTGCCTCGGTATAATCCGGATTGTTGGCCAGCGCCTTTTCGTACCAGAACCTTGCGCCAAGCAGGTCGTTGTTTGTCTCCGCCATATCCCCTATGAGCAACGGGGCATCCCCGCTCTTCGGCTGCAGCTCCATGACCTTGTCAAGATCCTTCTTTGCGGAGCTGAAGTTGTTCATTATCCTGTAGGTAAGGGCCCTGTTGAAATACGCGTCGGCGTACTTCTGGTCTACTTTTATCGCCTCCGTAAACTCCGCTAGCGCATCGTTGTAGTTGCCCTCCTCAAAGAGGGAGTTACCCTTCTTCCAGTGGTCCTTTGCCAGAGGGTCCACCTGCGGCTTCTGCTCTGTCTTTTCGGCCTTCTCGGCCTTTGTCGCCTTGTCGCCGCCCTGTTTCCCGCCGCTTTCAGCCATGTTGAACCTTCTTTCCCTTGTCTCTAAAACATGATATTAATCATATTTAATGGTTTTTGTCATCTTTCCTTCTCATTTTTATTATTGTCCATTGTATCGAGCAATACGTTCAGCGCCTCATCCACCTCCTTTATGCCAGGATCGCTCCTGGGGAGGTTCTTGAGAGTACTGCTCTTGAACTTGGCCAGCAGTTGCCTTGCCTTCCCGTTCAGGTGGAGCAGGTCCCTTGATTTCACCTTGTATTCGCCCCTGAGCTGCCTTATCATGAGCTCGCTGTCAGAGAACACGCGGAGGTCATAATCCTTGTGATCCATGATGTTCTTGGTGCACCATTCGAGGGCCAGCACCAGCGCGGTATACTCGGCGAAATTATTTGTCTTTATTCCATTGTATACCGAATTTGCCCCCACAAGCTTCCCGCCTGCGTCCCTTATCACGTATCCGGAAGCACTGGGTCCCGGATTGCCCCTTGCTGCGCCGTCCGTATACACATTTATTACTGGCAAGCATATTCACCGAACATGACCAATTATCCTTTGGCAAGCAATATTTAATAAAATCTGCACCCATAGTGTTATGTGATTCCCTGCCAGCCTACACCGTGGACGACGCCGGATTGCTGATAAAAGGAATAAGGAACGCCATAGAGCTCCAGATAATAAGCCCGAGATTCAGGCCAGAGATCATTGAGGAGCAGCTGCAGAAGTACGGCTCCAATGCCAGGATCCAGGTCCGGCTTTTTCACCATCCGACAAACACCCAGCGTGCTTTCTGCGCCAGGGAGGGCGTTTTGAGGAAGGCGATATCCAGCGCGGCATCGGCCATTGCGGCAGGCCAACCAGGGCAGCCTCCAATATCCGCAAAAGAATTGCCGGAACTGCTGGTAGAGATAAGCATATTCGATGATGAGGTTGCGCTCCCGGACGGCGCGGTGGGCAGGAGGAACGCCGTGGTACTTGGAAAAGACGGCCTAAAAGTGGAGTACGGGATGCACAGCGGCATGCTCATGCCTTCATATCCAGTGCGGAACGGGCTCAGCAAAACGGGGTTCCTTGAGGCGGCCTGCGAGTCTGCTGGGCTAGGAAAAGACTATTGGAAGCAGCCAAAAGTAAGAATCTATAAATTCGGGGTGCAAAGATTTATAGAAGAAACCCCCAACGGCAGGATAACAACCGGTTAATTCCATGAAGGATCTAAGAGATTATGTAAAATACCTGTCCAGCAGGCATAGGCTGCTGGAAATAAACGAAGAGGTCGATCCAGACCTGGAGATATCGGCATTCACCGATGTTGCTGCCAGGGAAAGTGTGTATGAGAGCAAGACGCTTCTCTTCAACAATGTCAAGGGCTATAGCATCCCGGTTGTTACAAACCTTTTCGGCTCGATGTCAAGCGTGAAAGAACTCTTCAGCAACAGCTATGCCAGCGAGCTGCTCGGCAGCCTGGGCTCACTGAAATCAAAAGGCAAAATATCGCTGGTGAAGGGTTCGAAGATGTTCCTGGATTCAAAGCCAAAGCTTGTGGAATCCCAGCTGGGCAGATACAGGAGGCTCAACGGACTTGACGAACTGCCAATAACAAGGAGCTGGCCGAAGGACGGAGGCAAATTCATAACATGGCCGCTCGTCATAACCGAGAGCCCGAAGGACGGGTCTACAAACGTCGGCGTTTATCGGATGCAGGTGTATGACAGCCTGACCACTGGCATGCACTGGCAGGCCCAGAAGGGAGGCGCGATCCATGCAAAGGAGGCTGAAGAGGCAGGCAAGATTCTCAATGTCAGCGTATCCATAGGCACCGATCCGCACAACATGGTGGCTGCGGTGGCGCCATTGCCAGTCGGCTTCAGCGAATTCGCCTTTTCCGGCATAGTGAGAAGTTCCCCCACGGTGCTGATGAAGAACGGCAAATATCCATCCGTTCCGGCAAATTCAGAGATAATAATAAACGGCTACGTCGATCCCAAGGAAAAGAGGAAGGAGGGGCCCTATGGCGACCACACCGGATATTATTCATTTGTAGATCCGTACCCGGTCCTCCATGTCGATGCCATATACGCAAAGAAAGATCCTATCCTGCCAGCCAGCCTTGTGGGCCAGCCGTGGCACGAGGATGCGGTGCTCGGCCAATTCCTTTCCGATTTCCTCATGCCGGTCATAAAGGCGACAAATGAGAGCATCGTGGATATCTATCTCCCGCCGGAGGGAATATTCACCAACATGTGCTTTGTCTCGATGAAAAAAAGATTCCCCGGCGAGGCGAAGAAAGTGATGTTCTCCATACTCGGGCTGGGCCAGCTTTCATTCACCAAGATAATAGCGGTTTTCGACGATGACATAGACATAAGGGATGTCAGGAAGGTGCTTTGGGCGCTCGCCACAAGGGTAGAGCCGCAGAGGGACGTCCAGATAATAACCAATGCGCCGGCGGATTCCCTCGATCCAACGTCAAGCCTCCCCGCTTTCGGCTCAAAGATGCTGATAGATGCGACAAAGAAGACAAGGGAAGAGGGGTACAACAGGGAATGGCCTGAAACCCTTTCCATGCCAAAGGATCTTGTAGAAGAGGTTGAAAGGAAATGGCGACGCCTGAAAAGCTGATCGGAATTGCGAATCTCATCAAGCTTGAGAACACCATCTTCGTACTGCCATTCACGTACATAGGCATGCTTCTTGCCGGACAATTCGTATTTTCCACATTCATCCTGATAACGCTCGCGCTCGTATTCGCCCGTGGCGCAGCATTCACGGCAAACAGGTACACCGGGTTTGACCTCGATGCAAAAAATCCTAAGAAAAAAGGCTTCCCGAGCGTAATTATGTACTCAAAGGCGGATCTGATGGTTATATTTGCCGCCTTTGCCATACTTTTTGAGGCGTGTGCATATCTCCTGAACACTATTTCTGCAATTTTGGCCCCGGTGGTGCTGCTGCTTGTTGTCATGGAGCCGTTGGCGAAGAAATATACGCCGCACAGGCACCTCACAATGGCGTTTGTCATCGGACTCGGCATACTCGGAGGATATGTCGGCACATCCGGGATAATCCCGACGATATTGCCCATATACGTGCTCCTCTTTGGTTATACCGCATTTTCCGGGGGCTCGGACGTGATACATACGCTGATGTATGTGGATTTCGATAAGAAGAACGGGCTCAGGACGTATCCGGTAAAGTATGGGCCGGAGAAGGCAAAGCAGATATCAAAATACCTTCATTACTGGTCTTCGGCGCTTTTCATAGAGTTCGGGGCGCTCCTGGGTTCAATAGTTGTAGTGTCTGCTGGCGCAATAACTCTCGCCATCTTCTTCCTTGAGCACCGCAACCTTTCGGAGAAAAGCGACAGGTCAATATCGACTACATTCTTCTATTACAATGCAGCGGTATCGATAATAATGTTAGTGTCAGTAATAATCTTTATCTATTCGTATTAGAGTAGATTGGGCTCATAGCTTAGAATGCGAATTTATGATTCTTTGTCTATAAAAAAATTCGCAGGCCCAGGCGGATTTATACCTGACGTTAAAGTGTCTAGTAAAAGTAAAACATATATAGGTTTAACTAAGAATAAGCTATTGCTTCAAGCAATAGTGGGCTCGTAGCTTACCTGTGGCGTGACTATTTGTTATTACGCGGGGCTAAAAGCCTGGTTGGAGCGTCCGACTGATAATCGGAAGGTCGTGAGTTCAAATCTCATCGGGCCCACTTTCTATTTTTACGACGACAAATCGACGACATTTCTGAGGCTAGTCTAGGCTTTTAGATTTTAAGGTAGAGATCTTCTTATGGATCGCATAGATATTCGAAAGGCAAGAAATTCTGACTTTAGTCTCATAGAAAATTACACCAATAATAATGGCGACAGCCCATGGGATCCATTTTGTTCTGCAAAGAAGATGAAAACAATACCAAGGAATGGTTTCTTAGTTGCATTCTCTGGGACGGAGTTCGCGGGCTTCTTGTACTGGTTTAAGGGAAGCAAACCCTGGTTTGACAAAAATGTAGATACATATGCCCACATATTAGAGGTACAAGTAGCCGAAACCTTCAGGGGCAAAGGCGTAGGAACTGAATTATTGAAAGCATGATTAAATGAAATAAAAAAGATAGGGATTAAAGCAGTATACATAGATACGATTGAAGATAATAGACCAGCGAGGCACATGCATGAAAAGAATGGCTTTAGAACAGTCAGGCGAACTTTGCACTATAAACTTTCTCACAAAAAGTAGTCGAACTTCAAAGCCAAAGTAATATAAATTTAAATGCACAGAAATATACTGAGAATATGGAGATGGAAGTATACGGGTTTAAGGCCCAGGTAACAGTGAGCGAAAAGACTTATTCTGGCGAGATAGGAGATTTACACATAATCACACAGGCGAAGACACTTAAGCAGCTTAAAGCCAGGTTGGAAGAGGCGGTTGAACTTACCTTAGACAGTATAGTGAAGAACCCCAAAGAAGTAAAACACTACCCATCAGTTTCTAGAAAGCTGGGATTGAAAGTCGTTTACGCTTAATTAATATTTCGAACAAGTGTTGGCATGCCTAAACGACCTAGGTACATGGACATAGCACGGATTCTAATCAAATATTATGGCTATCTAGCTAAGAGCAGAAAGGGCAGGCACGTATGGCTCATAGATTCAAATGGTCACAGGGTGACTATCCTAGCTACTAATGAACAAGTAAATATGCATAATTATAAGTCGATACTAAAACAGACAGAATTGAATGAAGAAGACATAGAAAAATACCTGTAAAATAACTATAAACCTGAAATTCCGTAGGAGATTTGAACTCCTGTTTCAAATCTCATCGGGCCCACTTTTTGAAGACAAAAGGGGAGCTTTTGTTATCTTCCGACGACAAAATATGTAGGAGATTTGAATTTCTATTCCAAATCTCATTGGGCCTGCCGGCGCTTATCGCGATCAGCACACGTAGTTTTCTGTGAGATTCGCTACTCCAACCCCGGTATATATCGAAGTCACATTCTCGTAACAGGTACCCTTCGTGTCATACTGGCCGTTCCAATTCACTGTAACATTGTATGTGTTCAAATTTGGCACGGATGCATTGTAAATGTATTGATGAGAGGTCTGGTTTGGGTTCGTCTGGCTGGTAATGTTGTAGGTGATGATATTGCCTACGAATTTCATGCCGTTTCCCGCCTTGAAGATGACCTGGGTTGGCGCTCTTAGCACCTGGCCAGACGGCGTTATATTGGGTGATAGCATCCTGACCCTTCCGCTTACATTTATTAAGCCGTTCGGCAGCGTAAAGTTCAGGTTGTATGTGGTATTTGTCTGATTTACTAGCCCGAGATCGAATTGCCATACCGCCGGTTTTACTGGTACAAATCCCTTCTGCCACGGATATTGCCCCGCCCAGAATACCACCACGTCATATGTATTAAGATTCGGCAGGCTTATCGCGTATGATGCAGGTCCGATTATGTTGGTTGAATAAGTCCGGTTCGGATTTGCCCTGTAAAATGAAATGCTGATAGGATGCATGCCGGATCCGGATACATTTATTTTTCCAGAAACGGTAATGTTGGCTTCGTGAATGAGGGTTGTTGTGCTATTGCCGGAAGAACCCGCGGTTGTTGTGCTGTTCTTTTGCAATATGAGTGTTGTGCTGGTAGGATTCGCCTGGTGTGCGGCTCCGCCACTGGAGAAATAGACCGCTCCGAACAGCACCAGCACCACAAATAATGCCAGCGTGGCAATGATCTTCATCGGTGGAAGGTCCATTCGATCGCCAATTCTTTATCTCTTTGAGCATAAAGGTTTTTAATTCCCATTCCCTCTTCATATTGTTTTTTGTCCGTGCTGAGCAAGTATTTATAGGAATGTTTGCAATTGACTATATGCTGTTTTAAATTTAAGAGTTGCTCCCACATGGATGAAAGAGTTGTGCTACTTGGAATGGCCATCATGGTGTTTATGCTGGTTTTTGCAGCGGATGGCGCCGCCAGCGGCACTGCAATGGCAAATGCCACAATTATAAATGGTACCTCTGGTGTTGCAGTGGCAAATTCCGCTACCGCGTCAAATTACGTCCAGCCCGAGGTGTTGAACGCTAGCAATCAAAGCATAATGCTCGCGGGCAACATTACAATTGGCAAAGTCGGCGCAGATTATTTTCATAAGTATATGTCATTTAGGGACGGATACACGTACCTCTACCAGAATGGAACAAACCTTACGGTGGTTTTTTTCACATACAACATTCCGTTTATCAATGGCACTGCCACCACCGGCGTTCTTGCTGGAGGACCTGTTATAAACAGCCTTGGAACGGTCGTGCTGTTCGACAATGGAAATCTTATAAACTATATCGGACCTGCCGCCCCATACGTGGTGAATACGTCCACATCGGTGGCTTTCTCCGTGGCCAAGCAATTCGGATTGCAAAACGTAACCGGCAGTTATATAACTGCAGTCTGGAGCAACAGCACAACGTACAACTCCACCGCGGGTTACAGGTTAAGCTGGGCGGTATTTGAGATGCAACTGCCGTCCAACGGCTTCCCTGATGGGAAGATAGTTGGGGTTTATGTTGATATAGGCAGGCCGGCGGTTTTAGGGGAATTTGTTTACAATCCGGCGATACTGAAGTCCCAGCCTGGCATAAACCTGAATAAAAATATAATTGGCAACTTTACGGCATTCCAGCTCGGAAATAATGTTTCCGGCAATAACGGCGCAGTCACATCCACATTTACTGGAGCGAGCCTGTCCCAGCAATCGGTCGTGGAATATGGGATAGCTATGCTATTCATATTCCTATTCATAATCTACGCCGTAAGGAGACGTAGCTGATCAGACAATATTCTCAACGGCGAGCTGCAGCGCGTTTTTGAGAATATTCTTTTCCTCATTTGTGAATGTGCCTCCCCTGAACATTTTGCTGTTGACCAGGAATCTTAGGGAGCTGGTTCGGTGCGTGTTGTTTCCGTTGGCCGTCTTCGCGAGTATTATTGATGGGTCTGTGTCCTTTATCCGCATGCTTACATCATCAAACCACTGCTCGAAGACCGTCCCGTACTCCAGCAGGGTGGTTATGTGTTCCACAGTGAGCATGAATTTCCTTGCCGATTCTATCCTTTGGATGTCCTCCGAAGTAAGCCTCTTAGAAGATTCCAGCTGGTTTATCTGCACGGTCATAGCCCTCAGTATGGCGGGCTTTTCCTCCATAAGATGTCTTATTAAGAAGAGACCCTGTTCCATCTCCCCACTCTTTTCAATCTCCATGGGCACGAACGACCCGTTTATCGCCATGCGCTTGGATTCTATCTCCTTGTAGAGCAGGTCTATCGCTTCCTCTACCAATACGTTCTTCGCCTTTATCACCAGCGCCTGCGCAGTCATCCACGCCGGCACACGATCCGAAGAATCCATATTCATTCAAATACCCTATCAATATTTTGTTGCGAAAAGAATTAAGAATAAAACTATATTTTCATCCTCTTGAAAGCCCAGGTCCCGATTAATATCATTATTATGTCAAATGCGACAATGACAGCAAGATCCGTCAGCAAACCAAACGTGCCGGCCCCCAATATCACTGTTCTGAGTCCGTCCACCGCATAGCTCACCGGGTTAACTACAACGAAGGAATACAACCATGCCGGAAGGTTTTTTATGGGGAATAATGCCCCGCTCAGGAAGAAAAGGGGGAATATGACAAAGCTCGATATGAGCCCAAATCCCTCCGGGCTGTCCATGAGAGAGCCAATCGTAAGCCCCAGGCTTATGATAGCCACCATCAGCAGCGCGACTATGACCAGACTCATTATTGCGGAAAAGAGCGTGAAGTGAATCCCAAAAAACAGCGAGCCAAGAATCATTAGCAGTATTATCTGCACCGTCCCGTCCGTGGCACCGCCGAGAACTTTTCCGAAGAATATCGTGGTCCTGCTGAGCGGTGATACAAGAACCTCCTTGAGCAGGTCGACCCTTTTGTCCATGATTATGTATAGACCGAAGAAAAGTGAGCCAAAAAGCACCGTCATGCAGAGTATCCCCGGGTATATGAATTGCTGGTAGTTTACGCCGGCGGGCACTCCGGTCAGAGAAATTACCGATCCAAGACCGGTGCCGAATATCACCAGCCACATAAGAGGCTGGACAAGCGACGAGATGACCCTCGAAGTCTCCCTGGTAAAGACCTTGAATTCCCTGTACCACAAAGCATACAATCCACTAAATTCGCTCATAAAGTCACCTACCGCCCTGATTACTGTGCATCATCCTTTCGAAATAGCCGCCCTCCCCTCCCTCTTCTCGCATTTCGCTTCCGGTGAAATGCAGGAACACATCGTTGAGCGTGGGTTTTCTCGTCTCCACGCTTTCCACAATCCCTATTCTCTTGAGTATCTCCTGCAAATGCCTTCCGGAGTCATCAACGGTCATTGTCACAAAGCCGCCTTCCTGCTTTACATTTTTCACATATTTCAGCTTTTTAATGCCATCGAGCCTTGGTTTGTTGTTCACTTTCAGCCGTACAACATCCCCTCCGAGCCTGTCCTTGAGTTTTTGTGGTGTGTCGAGCGCAGCGATCTTTCCACGGTCTATTATTGCTACCCTATCGCACAACGAATCCGCCTCATCCATATAGTGTGTGGTGATGATGACCGTGACTTTTTTTTCCTGGGAAAGCTTCTTAATGTAGGTCCATAGGTGCTCCCTGGTCTGTGGGTCAAGCCCAAGCGTAGGCTCGTCAAGGAAGAGGATCTTTGGTTCGTGCAGCAGCCCCCTCGCGAGCTCCAACCTCCTTCGCATTCCGCCACTGTACTTTTTCATGCGCTCGTGCTGTCTTTCGGTCAGGTCAACAAGCTTGAGCACGTCGTCCATCTTCTGGTTGATATTTTTCATATCCACGCCGTACATAAGCGCATGCAAATAGAGATTCTCCCTGCCCGTCAGCATGTCATCAGAGCTGGGATCCTGAAATACAAAACCTATGCTGTGCCGCACCGCGCTCGGCTGCTTCCTTACATCAAAGCCCGCAACGGTCGCATGGCCTTCGGTCGGAATGACCAGTGTGGCCAACATGGAAAGGGTCGTGGTCTTTCCGGCCCCGTTCGGCCCCAGGAGCCCGAATATCTCCCCCTCCTCTATCTTCAGGTTGAGCTTGTTGACCGCGGTCAGCCTGTCAAACCTTTTTGTGAGGTTTTTGGTTTCTATCATTGTCAAGGTCAAACGCCCCCTTCCCAAAATTTCCCATTAATTCAAGCATGCCCATAGGATTGCCAGCACGGCGAAGCCGATGGCCATATCTACACCATCCTTTAGGGATCTCATATGTATTCCTCATTGCCGTGCTTTAGAGCTTTGAAAGCCTGCTTGCCAACTTCTCTATCCTTTTTTCGTATGAGGAGAATTTAGCCTTATCGCTCCTTGCCATGTCCTCAAAATATGAGGCGTACCCCTCCATGTTCGTCAGCATCTCGTCAACCTGCCCTATCGGCCCGAATGAGCTTGTGAACTTCTTTGTCACCTCGTACCTGCCATCCTGCCTTTTCTTTAGCATGTCCTCCGTTTCGAGCGTCTCAAGCAATGGGTATATGGAACCCGGGCTCGGCTTCCACCATCCATGGCTAGCCTCGTTGAATTGGTTTATTATCTCCATGCCGTTCATCGGCTTTTCCTGGAGCAGCCTCAGTATTGCCGGCCTGAGCCAGCCGCGCTGCCCGAACTGCGCCCTCATGAATCCACGGTGCCCGAACTGATGCTTCCATGGCCCTCCTGCCTCCTGCCCGCGCTTCTCATCATATTTCTCGTTTTCCTCCTCGTTCCTTTTCATAAAATCACTTTATATCGTTTATCCGATATCTATTATGCGATATAAGATATATAAAGATACCGTTTTTTATGAACCAAAAATTATGCGCGGCGCTTGCGGCGGCCGAATTCAACGGAAGGAATGCGAGTCTTTAAATAAATATGATGTTACTTCTGCATATGGCCGTTGAAAAGTACCATATGTTTATAGATGGGAAATGGGTCGATTCTTCCTCAAAGGAGACCTCTGATATAGTCAATCCTGCAACTGAGGAGATCATTGCAAATGTGCCCCTCGGAACCAAACAGGATGCAAGGTCCGCCATAGATGCGGCACGCAAGGCATTTGATTCCGGTGTCTGGTCTGAGAAAACCCCTGCGGAGCGTTCGTCCATACTCTGGAGGATGGCAGATGTCGTTGAAAGCAACGCACTCCGCCTCGCCCAGCTTGAATCGAGGAACGTCGGCAAGACAATAAAATATGCCAGGGATTCAGACCTGCCGTTCATCATTGACAACCTCAGGTTCTTCTCCGGCGCAATACGCAACATGGACGGGAAGGCAGCCATGAATTATTCTGGGCTCGGACTGAGCATGATAAAGAGGGAGCCGATAGGAGTTGTTGGGGCAATTGTCCCCTGGAACTATCCCCTTTACATTGCGGTCTGGAAAATCGCCCCTGCCCTTGCCGCCGGAAATACCATTGTAATAAAGCCGGCGTCGTATACTCCGCTGACCCTGCTCGAGTTCGCAAAACTTACCGAGAAACTCCTTCCAAAGGGGGTGCTTAACGTAGTTACCGGCCCAGGAGATGTAATAGGATCTGAGCTTGCATTATCCAGCAAGGTCGACATGGTGGCGCTTACCGGCGATGTTTCCACCGGGAAGAAGATAATGCAGATGGGATCGTCCAACCTGAAAAAAGTCCATCTTGAGCTTGGAGGCAAGGCCCCTATGGTGATACTCCCCGATGCATCGGTTGACGCGGCGACGGAGGGCGCCATAGTCAGCGCATTCTGGAACACGGCGCAGGACTGCACAGCATCAACAAGGATATATGTGCACGAGTCAATGCACGACAAGTTCGTCTCTATGCTTGTAAAGAAGGCGGGCAAGATAAGGATTGGCGATCCGAGCAAGGAGAGCACGGATATGGGATCTTTAGTATCGGCGAGGCAGCGCGATAGGACGGAGGAGTACGTTAGATCCGGCATAAAAGAGGGGGCAAAATTGGTATTCGGAGGCCACAGGCCAAGGTCAATGAAAAAGGGATTCTATTTCGAGCCGACGATCTTTGATGGCGTGACGCAGAAAATGAGGATATGCCAGGAGGAGATATTCGGTCCAGTCCTGTCAATCATCGAGTACAAAAATGTTGACGAGGCCGTCGAAAAGGCGAACGATGTCATCTATGGCCTTGCGGCCTCGGTGTGGGGCAGGGACGTGAATCAGACCCTGGGCGTTGCCGGCAGGCTAAAGTTCGGCGAAGTCTGGATCAACGAGCATGGAATACTTGTAAGCGAAATGCCGCACGGGGGCTTCAGGCAGAGCGGATTCGGAAAGGATCTCTCCATGTATTCGCTGGAAGATTATACACAGATAAAGCACATATACGTCGACCAGACCGGGCTGGTCAGGAAGCCCTGGTATTATGTTGTCTACGGGGACAAGGACTAGGCAGCCTGCGCTTTATCTATATTCATTCAACGCCAGGGCCAGCCTCTTAAAATTGGGCATAAATTCCTTTGTGAAGTAGGCAAGCTCAAGCTCCCCTTCATCATTTGTTTTTACAGCCAGCTTGCCGATGCAGAGGCCCTCTTCGATATACGCCCCCCTTATCTTATCCAGCCTTACCTCTATCTTTTCTTTTGCGGCGGCTACGCTAATCCCATCCCCATCAATCTCGATGAGTTCCCTTTCGAACTTGAGATTGTGGTCCAAATCCGTCCACAATCTGATTGTGGAATTTTTCCGTTGCATGGCTCAACACGCATTATAGTCATCACAGGTTTTAGCCCTATTAAGATATATAAAGATTTCATACCAACTAATTCTGTGTTCCAATGAGGATACAGTCAATCAACCCGGCAACCGAGGAAATAAACGGGGAGTTCGAGACCCTTACCAGGGCCCAGGTCAAGAAGGTTGCCACTGACTCCAGGAAGGCATTCCCTTCATGGAAATCCTTGGATGTATCTGAAAGGGCGGCCCTGTTATCCAAACTTTCAGGAATCCTAAAGCAAAAAAGCAAGGAATACGGCAAGCTGATCACCCTTGAGATGGGCAAGCCGATAGGGCAAAGCATATCGGAAGTCGAGAAATGCGCATGGACCGCCGAATTTTTTTCCGAGAACGCGGAAAAATGGCTTGCAGATGAGCCAGTCCAGACCGATTACAAGAAGGCTATCGTGGCCCACCAGCCGCTCGGCGTCATACTCGGCATAATGCCATGGAATTTCCCGTTCTGGCAGGCGATGAGGTTTGCAATACCTGCTCTTGCTGCGGGCAACACTGCCATACTGCGCCATTCCAATGTATGCCCGATGTCAGCCCTTGCGATCGAGGAGTCCTTCAGGCTCTCTGGATTCCCTGACGGAGTGTTTCATACGATTGTGAGTGAGCATGATGCCGTTGACATGCTGATCAGGGGAAAGGGATTGGTGGACGGAGTTTCGCTTACGGGTTCCGTAGCGGCAGGGAAAAGGGTGGGCGCGCTTGCAGGTAAGAACATAAAGAAGCTGGTCCTCGAGCTCGGCGGCAGTGATCCGTTCATCGTTCTTGACGACGCCGACCTTTTAGTTACGTGTAAAGGCGCCTGCGACGGAAGGATGGTCAACTCCGGACAGAGCTGCATATGCTCAAAAAGATTCATAGTTGTCGAGGAGAGAGCCGGGGAGTTTACGGACGGTCTGGTGGAGCAGATGAGGGGCCAGAGGATTGGCGATCCGCTTGATGGAAATACTGCTGTCGGTCCACTTGCAAGCGCACAGCAGTCGCAGAGCGTGGACAGGCAGGTAAAAGAATCGGTTGTCATGGGCGCAAAGATAATGTGCGGCGGGGAAAAAAAGCACATCAATGGAAAGGGATTCTTCTATGAGCCGACGGTGCTTGTGGATGTGAAGCCGGGAATGCCGGTTGCAAAAGAGGAGGTGTTCGGTCCTGTCGCACCCATCATAATAGTGAAGAATGAGAAAGAGGCGATAAAGCTAGCGAACAGCACCAGATTCGGCCTTGGTGCAAGCGTGTGGACAAGAGACACTGAAAGGGGAGAGCGTGTTGCGCGCCAGATAGAGTCCGGCCAGGTGTTTGTCAACCATATAGTAGTGTCAGATCCAAGGATTCCTTTTGGGGGAATCAAGGATTCCGGTGTGGGCAGGGAGCTCTCCAGATATGGAATACTTGAGTTCACCAATACAAAGCCGATTCTGGTGGGCTGAGCGTCCGATCATACCCTCTGGGTTTTTCACGCCCGCAGAGATTCCAGTCTCTTCCATTTCAGCTTACAGCGATTCCATGGAAGTTGTGAATGCTGAAATTCTGTATTATGTGCGGGTAGGAATTGTTTGTGAAGTTTGCTACAATCACATTTATCCTATTTGTCGAAGGCGAAGTCACGTAGAGGTATCCCCCTGAAGGACTGATTGCCAGGTCCGTCGGATACTGGCCTACGCGAATGTCGTATACCGCAGGGTATGGCAATTCAGATAAGATGAGCATGGTCACGGTAGCGCCGCCCGTATCTGCAATAAACGCGGCCTGCCCATCGGGGCTTATGGTTATATTTGTTGGCTCAGACCCGGCTGTCAGGTTTATTGTTGAAACCAAGGTTTCCGTGCTGGTATTTATAATTGAAATCGAGTCGGATCCAGAATTTGAGACCAGCAGATAGGCGCCAGAGGGAGTTATTGTCAAGCCCGTCGGATCGACACCGACATTTATCGTGCTTGTCAAATTGGAACCTGCTCCATTTACATTTATTACCGTGACCGTATCGCTCCTCGGGTTCGTCACGTATATTATACCGGAAGCAGGGGACGCCACCGCCCTCCATCCCGGAGATGAAAGATTGTATGTGCGCACCAAATCGATGCTGGAGTTTAATTCATACAATTCTGGATAGGTTTTGCTTGTTGCGAGCAATCCGGCCACGCCATCCGTAATTAATCCCGGAGCACCTACTGTTGCAACTCCCCGTACATCATATGTAGTTGTGTTTATGCCGTAGACTGCACCGGTGCTGTCGTCCGCTACAAAAAGGGTCCCATAATCCTGTGAAAGTGCAATATTCTGTGGTGAAACGCCGCTCATCGAGAATTGCAGCGTGTTGTACCCTGTAGTGGAATTTAGTATTGTTATATTCGCTCCTGAGAGAACATAGATCCTTCCGCCAGGCGGCGGCACGGTTTTTTCGATTGGTATGGTCGTGGTCGTTGTTTTCATTATCGTCGTATTTGTTGTGTTTCCATTGCCATAGATGAATATTGTTGTTGAATTCAGTGTGGAGCTGTTATTTGTGTTCTTGCCTGCGCCAGGCTGACCGAGCGCCATGACTATCAATATGCCCATTATTGCGATAACCGCAACTATGAATATTTGTTTTGGTGTAGCCATTTCCCTCAGTACCCTTCAAAAGGTGGCATATACGGCGCTAGACATGTAGAGGACGAACGCTATGAATATGATGGCCGCGGTTATCAAATAAAGATTCCTGTTTACCGCATAAACTTTTTTCTGCTCCTGCGACATGCTTGTCCTCCTGAAATCACCCACCTTTATCTCCACGAATGCTATCTCAGCCGCAAGGGATGCCAAGATGAAAACCAGGAAACCATAAAACTGTATGTTCTCGGTCGCAATCTGTATGGTTGTGGGCTTTGCTATCTGCAGGTTGAAAAAGGCCGCAGAGGTCATGGTTGCCATGTAGCCAACAAGCAGGAGAAAGAAAATCAGCAATCCACCCATCTTGAAGACATTGTCCCTGAAGACGTAGTAGGGCAGCAGGAAGGAAGTGCCCGCTGGCACAAAGATGAGCATCCATACGAGCAAAAGGCTCTGGTAGTGTGATATTGCAGGTAGATCGGCTATTGTAGATCCAACGGCGAATCCGAAGAGTATTAGGAAGCACTGCAGCAGCACTATAAACCCCTTGCTCTGCAGGGGATTATTCGAATATATAGCCATACATTATGGATAAAAAACTATAATTTAAATTGCTTTGCATGGGCTTCAATCCCTCCCAGAATCATCGGACATGACGGAGACAAAAATTTAAATATGCTCATTACTATTCCCTTCTGTTTACATGAACAATGTTGAAAAAAGCAAGAATGGTACGCTTGGCCCGGACAAGAAGTTCAAGATGCAAAAATCAATGCAACTATTTTCCGACGCGCTCAAGCTCATGCCCGGCGGCGTATCCTCCAATGCAAGGCTCTGGGAGACCGCGGTCTTCTGTCCCATATATACGCCGTGCACGATTTTTGCAAAAAACGCCAGAGGCTCCTATATTTGGGATGTGGATGGCAACAAGTATGTCGACTACAGGCTCGGTTTCGGTCCAGTAATACTCGGGCACGGATATCCGGCGGTTACGAGGGCCGTGTCTGCGGCGGCAAGAAAGGGAACCATTTTTGCGCTGGACAACGAGCTTGAGGTTGACGTTTCACGGCAGATAATCGACATGGTGCCCTGCGCCGAGCTGGTGCGCTTCTCGGTGACGGGAACTGAAGCCACCATGCATGCGATAAGGGCGGCAAGGGCATACACCAATAAAGAAGTAATAGTCAAGTTTGAGGGGCATTATCATGGCGGCCATGATTATCTGCTATGGTCGACAAGCCCTCCGTATGATACCAGGGATAGGCCCTACAAACAATCGATGGGAATTCCGGGTGCGATCAGGGATCTTGTGATGGTTGAGACCTGGAACAATTTCGAATCCATAGAAAAGACAGTGAAGGCAAACCACAAGAAGATTGCTGCAATAATAACCGAACCAATAATGGGCAATGCGGCCGCGATAATGCCGAAGCCGGGATACCTAAAGCATCTCAAGGAGCTCTGCGACAGGTACGATATAGTGCTAATATTCGACGAAGTTAAGACGGGATTTAGGGTTGCCAGAGGCGGCGCCCAAGAGTTCTTTGGGGTTACGCCTCATCTTGCGACCTTTGCAAAGTCCATGAGCAACGGTTATCCAATATCGGCCATAACGGGTCAGGAAGAAATAATGAAGCTCTTCGGCCCGGGGAAGCATAAGGTCACCCAGGGAGGCACATACGCGAGCAATCCCCTTTCCCTCACCGCGACGAAGGCGACCCTGGAAGTTTTGAAGAATAGGGAGGTCTATGAGCGCATCAACGTGTTCGGAAAAAGATTAATGCGCGGGATTGAAAAGGTGCTGGACGGGAACGGCATAGACAACGTTGTACAAGGCCATCCATCAATGTTCCAGTATATAGCCACAAACAATAGGGACATAATCTACAATTACAGGGAATTGAAGTCCAACTACCATGCGGACCTGTATGCGAAGGTGCAGTACTGGCTCATGACAAAGGGCGTCCTTTTGGATGAGGACAATCAGGAGTGCTTCTATGTATGCCTTTCGCATTCAAAGGAGAATGTGCTGAAACCGACCCTTGCCGCATTTGAAACGGCGGTAGAGAAGGCGCTCAACTCAAAATTCAAGATGCAAAGGTTCAAGTTGCCCGGAACCGAAAAGCTTTTGGCGCCAAGTGGGGGCAATCCCAACATTCCCTGAGGGCAGTCAGGATATGAATGAATTTTCCACAAAAGCCTTAAATATTGTTTGAGTTCCTCCATTTTTGGCGTTGGCGATGTTGGGCACGACCTCCGGGACAAATAGCGAATTGCTGTCGCAGAGAATCGACAGGCTCACCGCGGAGTCGCACATCCAGGCAAATAAAATGGAGCTGATCGGCCTGGGTGCGAGCGATGACGCGGTAAGGATTATGCTGGATAAGCCGCAAGTCCTGAAGGTGAACATCGCGGAGTTCGTCCGAAGGAACCCAGAACCAGTTAACAGCACATCCTCCCACGGCATACTCGCGCATCTTCTTGCCGTTCACTCCCCGGATTGGGTCAAGAGGAGGCTGCTGGAGATACCGGAAGTGGTCAGGGAGCCAAACCTTATGGGCATAACCACCGGCAAACTTGTGCTATACAGCTGCGGGCCGGATCTCAGGCTGGAAATACTTATGCTGCCCGAACTGCGCTCCAGGGTCGGTGAAAGCGAATACCGAATAGCAATGCAGATCATAAATGCCCAGGAGAGGGAGGGCATGTACTATATTGCAAGGCAATACAGGCTCCTTTTGACAAAGGATAGGGACGACACCCTGCCGTCCAGCAAAAAAGACAGCGAGCTCATATGGCACTTCATCAGGGTTGCGCCAAAAGAGGTACTTAAAATATTTGCAGATGAGCTTCCGGTGGAAATGCTGAAACTGGCGAAGGTAGGATATGTCGGGGTCCAGACCGCTATGCAGGTAGCCACCATCGGCGTGCCATACTGCACCATTGCACCCACAAGATTCACGGTTCTGGATGCCATGACCAGAAGGTGCATAGAGCTTGACCTCCCGGAAGTTAGGAATGCGTTGGATGAAAGGCTCTGTCGTGCCAATGGCGGCTACGATATTGAGGAGCCCTCAACAACCGGCAGGGCCCTGGACCTCAGGAAACTGAGGGCGCTAAAATCAGTGAGATGAACATTTTGTGCATGAGAAACTCCCGCTCACCACCTGTCAGGAGGATGATGGCTATCCGTTCCGCGTGAAGACCTTCATTCCCCTTTTCTTCAGCGCCCTGAAGAAGAGAGCCGGTCTTATGCATTGCTCCGGCGTTATTACACCACGTCCAAGCACCTGGCCCCTTGCTATCTCCTGCGCGACCACCGACGGCGGCACGCCGGTGTCCCACGAACCTGCAGGGATGTTATGCCTTTTGTTGGCAAAGGCCTGGCAGTAAAGTATGAGCCTCTTCCTCCTTCCTCGCGCGATCCCCTTTATTTCCACTCTCAGGAATTCGGTATCGTCCACCTTTGTCTTTGGGTTTGGCAGGAACCTGTTCAGCAGCGCTATCGAGATTTCGCGCGGAATCACCTTCTTCCTGCCGAGCATTACCTGTTTCTCTGAAGCAAAACCCATCTCTATCAGGAATCTTGTCTGCTCTATGAATCTGGGGTCCCAGCCTCCCCTAAAGCTGCATTCCCTTATGCCCTTTTTGCGGAGCACGGATGGCAGACTTGCAAGCTCCGAATGTAGCACCGGCCTGCATAGCACCCTGCCCACTGGCTTCGGGAACTCGATATGCCTGGCATCCTCCAGCGGCTTCACAAATTTTATCCTCCCCTTCAGCAGCATGGCAGGTTTTTTGGTGAACTCATCGAATACAGTCTGCATCGAATAAGGGACAACGAAGGGCTGTTCGTATTGCGTATAGTCCTTGTCCGCAAATGCGATGTCCAGAGAATTTATCCTGTCAAATCTCCTCGCCCCGTATTCCGCAAGAACGTTTGTTATCCCAGGAGTAGAGCCGCATCCGAGCACCGCAACAAGATCCTTTTCCTTAAATTGCCTATGCAGTTTCAACTGCCTTTTTGTCATATGATACAGGCCGCCAAGGTCCACATAATTGACGCCGTTTGCAAGCGCCTGTCTCATCACTTCGAGGTTGAAATAGTAATTTGTTGCGTTTATCAGCACCGTTGCGCCCTTCAACACACTTCTCATCTGCGCCTTGTTTGCGGAATTTGCCTGAACCCCCGTAATATTTTTCCTGTGGAATGAGCTAGCAAACTTCACCGCCTTTTCCCTGTCTCTCCCCGCCACAAGCACATCCCCCCTGAAGGTGGTGGACAGGTCTGTCACTATCACCCTTCCCATTTCGCCATAGCCGCCAAGAACAACTATCCTCATGATGTAGACATGTCTGGGAACGCATTAAAATCTTTCCAAGATCAGGAGTAGGGCATTGCGTTATATCCTTTGTCGACAAGGTTTGCAGCCAGGTCCAATCTGTTGGAACCGTACGTAAGCACGTTTTTTGCGCCGCTTGTATCTATATAATCCATGCACTGCTTGAAATCCGCATGGTCGCTGAGCGGGAACTGGATGTCGGTATTGAACTTCATCATTTTTGCGAAACCCGTCGCCACGGCCGTATAGACTTTTTTGTTGTAGAGCTCTGAAAGTGTGATTTTCATGTTGTTTAGAAGGCTGTTTTCAACCACGCCAACAAAATTTCCTTTCAGAAGTTTGTGGTAATCATCGTTGTTTTCGTATGCCGATGCATAATCGAGTTTTACCCCGTTCTTTTGATAAATTCTGTTGACCCTGCTTACCTTCTTGCTGACCACTGGCAATATGCCTTTCTCATTGAGTATGGCGATAAGCTCCTGCGCCTTTCCGAGCGCGTATGTTCCGAAGAGGACTATGCCGTCGTTGAGCTTTAAGTCGGTCCAGTATTGTATCGCATCTTCAACCTCCGCCCTATCATCGAACGTCACGTCCGGCTGGTAATAAGTGGAATCCATTATGATCGTATCGGCATTTTCTATCTCAATCTTTTCGCATGTCCTGGATTTTTGCATTTGGAAATCCCCCGTATACACCATTTTGGTGCCTGCATTTTCATCATTTATGACTATCTGTTTCGATCCAAGTATGTGCCCCGCATTTATCATCTTCAGGAAATCGGGGGTGCCAACATCCTGCTGCGGCTCTATTTCGTTGATTGCGAGGAGCAGGTCCTTCGTGGTACCACTGGCAAGCATCCTTTTTGATGATTTGGCCGCAGAGATGTGGTCCGAGTGCGCATGGGAGACAAAATCTATGTTGGATCCATTTTCACGCCTGTCCAATGAGAGGGAATACTCGCCAATCTGTATCATCCAGTCGCCATTACTGCATAGAAAGGAAGTTATTTAAGGGTTAATCTTCACTTTACTTTGTTCTGATTGCATGGTGGAGAATGTAATAATAATCGGCTCGGGTCCAGCAGGACTTGGCGCGGCGATTTATACCGCAAGAGAGGACTTCAAGCCTCTTGTAATCACCGGTGTTCCTGCCGGAGGACAGCTTCTGCTCACAACTAAGGTGGAAAACATACCCGGATTCCCGGACGGCATCGATGGCCCCGAGTTCATAGACAATATGATAAAGCAGGCAGAAAAGTTCGGGGCGAGGATGGTTAATGAGAATGTAGTGGATATTGATTTCTCATCAAGACCGTACAAAGTAAAGACAGAGTCGCAGACTTTCGAAACGCATACCATGATCATAGCTACCGGAGCTAATGCAAGGCTGCTGGGAATCCCGTCTGAAATGGAACATATGGGAGTCGGGGTAAGCACATGTGCGACCTGCGACGGGGCTTTTTTCAGGGGCAAGGATGTAACAGTGGTGGGGGGCGGGGATACCGCGATGGAGGACTCATTGTTTCTCACCAGATTCTGCCCTACCGTGACAATAGTGCACAGGAGGGGAGAATTCAGGGCCAGCAAGGCCATGCAGCAAAAGGTGCTCTCGAGTCCAAAGATCAAGGTCGTATGGGATAGCGAAGTGCTGGAGATACAGGGCAAGGAAAAAGAGGGAGGAGTAACTGGTGTCAGGATAAAGAACAACAAAACCGGAGCCGAATCGGTAATACCATGCAAAGGAGTCTTCATAGCGATAGGCCATGTTCCAAATACAAAGTTCTTGGCCGGAAAACTAAAACTTGACGATCTTGGTTACATAATAACAAAAAATGAGGTTCTCACCGATATACCTGGAGTTTTTGTGGCCGGTGACAACCAGGACAGGTATTACAGGCAGGCGGGGACGGCGTCAGCTGCCGGAATAAAGGCCGCCCTTAGAGTAAGGGAATACTTCCAAAACCTCTCAAAATAGCTTTTTCTGGGACTTGGACGGAGTAAAAGTTGAAATTCTCACACCAACCTTCCTTACCGGACTCATATTGACAAGTTCCCGAATCAACTCGTGGGACATCTTTTTCAGAACCTCCAGAGAGTCGGTGTAGCCGCTAAGGCTTTTCCCCTTTATCTTTTCCGTGAAGTCCGGATATCTTGCCTTCACGGTAACGGTTTTGAAGGAGAAACCGTTCTTTAGGACCTCATCGATCACCTCTTCTGAAAGCTCGTCCAGCATTGCGTCTATCTTTTTCAAATCGTCAGTGCTTGCTTCCAATGTCCTCTCCCTGCCTATCGAAAGTATCTTCCATTGGTCCATCACCTTGCTTTCATCCCTCCCATTTGCGAGCGAATGGAGCTCAAGCCCAAATGAGCCTACCGCAGCGGTTAGCGCTATCTTGTTTGCCTGCGCCAGGTCGCCTATGGTCTTTATTCCTATTGCATTAAGCCTCTCCGCCGTCTTGTTTCCCACGCCAAGTATCCTCTGGACGTCCTTATCGGCGAGAAATTCCTTCACATTCTCCCTCTTCACCACTTTCAAGCCATCTGGTTTTGCGTCATCGCACACCATTTTCGCCAATATTTTGCCATCGCTTATCCCCACCGTGCACGGCAGTCCGATGGCATTGTTTATCTCGCCCTTTATCCTCTCCCCGAGTGTTTCCGCCTCCTTGTAATCCATCCCGTCAAGGTCCAGGGCTGCCTCATCTATGCTTACCATCTCCATCCTGAATCCGTACGACTTCAGTTTTTGCATTATTTTTGTGGAGACAGATTCATAGTATTCATGATCGGAAGGCACATAGACGATATCCTTCTTTATCTTGAACGCCATCATGGTTGGCATGGCGCTTCTTATTCCCGCCCTCTTTGCCATGTAGCTCGCGGTCTCCACCACTCCTTTCATCCTGTTGCCTTCATCATGCGTCCCTACGATAAACGCCTTGCCCTTTAGCTCCGGTTTCCTCATCTCCTCGCACGAGGCGTAAAATGAATCCATATCCACAAATAATACAAGGCCCACGAATATCCCTATTTGGGTTTCGTAGCGGTCAATATGAAGGCCACGCTCAGGAAAAGCTTATGCACTTTCATATCGGTGAATCCCGCCCTACTTGCCATTTTTTGCAGCTTGTCCCTGTCAAATTTCCAGACGGTCGAAACCAAATGTGCATAGGACTTTCTGCTGTACAGCATTCCTACGAACGGTATGAAAATATGGTAGTAAGGCCAAGAGATTTTGCTGATGGCAGAGTCGGGCCTTGAGACCTCCAGGAACGCAATCGATCCACCGGGTTTCAGCACCCTATACGATTCGTTGAGGAATTTTTGGAGGTCATCAAAATTTCTGAGCGCGAATCCAGATGTCACAAAATCAAACGAGTTCCCTTTCAGCCCTGTGCTGTGCGCATCCCTGAGCATTAGTTTTATATTTTTAAAGCCATTCCTTCTCACCTTCTGCCTGCCCACATCTAGCATCCTTTTGGTATAGTCTATCCCCACGATCTCGGCCCTTTTGCCTGATATTCTCGCCTCCTCGGTGATTATTATCGGAATATCGGCCGTTCCAGTTGCCGCATCCAGTATCCTCACGTCTCTTTTGCCGTCGAGACACATCCTCGCAAGTTTCCTCCTCCATCCAACGTCCATGCCAAGGCTTATTATGCGGTTCACCTTGTCGTAATTGTATGCTATGTCTGAAAAGATCCTCTTATTCTCCTTGCTCATCCCAATCCCTCCAAATGCTCAATTCATGCTTTTGAGGAGGTTTACGATCGCTTCCGCATGTCCTTCCGCCTGGACCTTTCTGTATATCTTGAGAATTTTACCATCCCCACCAATTATAAAGGTGGACCTTATGGTGCCCATACCAAATACCCCCCTGTTCCCGTAGGCGCCGTACTCCCTTATGGTCTTGCTTCCCTGATCGGAGAGTATCAGCACGCTTAATCCATACTTATCCTTGAACCTGCAATGCGAATCATAATCATCGGCGCTTATGCCAAGCACCACCGCATTGAGTTTCTTTATCTCCTCATCATGCGCTGTGAACCCCTTCGCTTCTATCGTGCATCCCGGCGTGTCATCCTTGGGATAGAAATACAATACGATTCTTTTGCCGCGAAACTCCTTTAGGGAATGGCTTTTTCCATCCACTCCTTTAAGCTCGAAATCGGGTGCGACGTCGCCCTCGTTCAATGCCAATCAATCACATTGGTATTTTAATGTTAAAGAATAATATAACTTTGCTAGTCCGGTGCGTTTGCATGGCTTTTGAACTCTTTAAGAAATCCAGGGTCAATGTCACTTCTATAAACTTGAAATGGAAAGGATCGGTGCACCAGCTTGGATCCATAAAGATAAAGGGCAGGACATTTGAAGTAAGGATACCTTTCCAGAACAAGCCACAGGACGACTTCAACATGGACTTCCTCAAGACGCAGAAGAAACCGCCAATCCCAATCAAGAAGATGGACGTAAAGGAACCATTCAAGCTGGTTGAAATTACTCCCAGGTTGCCGATTGAGGTAAATGAGGGCCAAAGGGTCGAATTCAAGGCGAAAATAGAAGCCCCCGATTATAACTATGAGGGGCCTTTGAACATAGACATGCTGTCAGACAGCAGCGACCTCGCCCACATAGAGATAACAAAAATTATGATTAGCTTCAATGGTAAAACGACAGACGTAACCAAAAATCCAATGATATCGGACCTTCAGAAGGGTCAGATATTCAGGCAAAACATTCACCTTCTCGGCGTAGTGGATTTCGAGACCACCATAAACAAGATAGAAATTGCGGCGCCGTTTTCATTTGTTAGTTCCAACCCGAAACTGCCATTCAAGGTGGACAGGAAGACTGGTTTCCTGATAGACCTTTTCGTCCAGGGCCCCCAACAGAATTACGGCGGGCCGCTGGAGATCAGGCTAAATTAGTGGTTTTCCCTCTTTGCAAGCGCCAGCTGCGCAAGCATCGCCTCCAACTGTATCCTTTCATTCGCCCCCTCTACTATCCTGAAATTGCATTCCCCGAGCTCAACAGTTATCCTGAGCTTCAATTTTTCCTCAACATTCAGACCCTGGACCTCCCTGTAGCACTGCGTGAGGATGTCTTCCGCACTCATCCCGTGCCTGAGCATCAGGTTGTCGAGCTCCTCCCTCGCCGCATCAAAGCTTCCCGCAACCGCGGAGTTCAGCATTGCCACGATCTCTTTTGGCCTTGCCCTCGATGCAACTTCGTAAATTCCAGTGTCGGTTATCTTCTTGCTCTGCATCGCCGAGCTCTGCAGGGTGTTGGTCAACTTCCTAAGATCGCCGTCGCCAACATATATTAGCGCATCAATTGCTTTCTGGTCTATATCAAGCCCCTCGCTTTCGACTATCCTTTCTATATATTTCTTCATGTCCTCCTCGTTGAGGGGCTTGAACCTGAAGACGACGCACCTGCTCTGTATCGGCTCTATTATCTTACTTGCATAATTGGCACTGAGTATGAACCTTGTCTCCTTTGAGTATTTCTCCATGGTCCTCCTTAGCGCATGCTGCGCGTCTCCGGTAAGGGAATCCGCCTCATCCAGGAATATTATCTTGGTTGTCACCTTTCCCATCGCCCTTGTCTTGGCGAACTCCTTGACCTCCCCGCGTATCACGTCTATGCCTCGCTGGTCAGATGCATTGAGCTCCTTGAATGCGCCGCTCAATTCTTCGCCATAAAGGTCGTTGGCCATGGCGATAGCGCAGGTCGTCTTTCCTATCCCCGCGCTGCCCGCAAATATCATGTTTGGGAAATTCCCTTTCTCAACAAAAGAGCGCAACCTGTCCACAATAAGTTTTTGGCCTATGACTTGGTCTAGGTTCTTCGGTCTATACTTCTCAATCCACGGTAAATCTGGAACCTGCATGATCATCAAAAAGAATTCAGCAAAGATATATTGTGAAAAGTATTTATTAGCTTTTCCTTATATAGTAATGCTTATTCTGGGGCTGTACGCTAACCTGGTAGACTACTAGCTTTGGGAGCTAGTCGTCCGAGTTCAAATCTCGGCAGCCCCACCTTCATGGAGCCACAACAATATTTTTTTTGTAATACTTTGCTATTAGCGCCTCCAGCGCCGCTTTCTCATTTTTTCCAGAATCCTCAAGCCTTTTTATTGTATCTTCAATGTCTGTCATCTTTTTTACCCTGTTTTCCACCTCCCATGCCTTCTCTTTTGTTTTTCCTATCTCCCTTTCAAAGAACTTTATTTCCCCATCCAACACCTTTGCCTCCCTGTCAAGCAATTCCAGGCGCGACAGGTCCTCATAGATTTTTGCATCCTTTATCCTGGATATCAATGAAAGCGTCTCCCCTGGCTTCTTCAGGTCTATCCTGCCCTTCTCGATTCCCTCTTTGAGCTCTTCCACCATTCTGCTAAACTCTCCAAAACCCTCCTCTGAAGCCAGGGACCGCACCGGATTTTCAACCATGTCAAAAAGCTTCATCTTCTTCATGGACGAGTGATCATAAACCCTCGCTGCCTTTTCAAGCGGCAGCACAAGAGACGCTATCTTGGATGATATTTTGTCCATATCACCATCTATCTTTTCAAGTTCTGCCTTTTTGCCTGTCATCTTCGCCTCAAATTCTGTTACGCCATTTTTCCAGCCAGCATCATCCGTTGCCCCCGTCCGGAACTCCTTCAGCCGGTCTTTGAGCGCATCAATTTCTTCGCGCGTGGCTCCCAATTTCGCCGATGCCGCCATTACGTCGTTGTACTCACCGAATTCTGCGGAAACCTTTTCCAATTCCGCCCTCATGTTCGCCGCCAGCCCCTCCAGCTCTGCCTGCAGGTATTTGAAATGATTGATATATCTCGAATATGAATGTATGACATCCCTGTTCCTACCGTTTATACCCAGCATTTCATTGATCGCGGAATCGAATGAGGCGAGCTCTGCGCTATATCTTGAGTATGAAACCTGCCCGTCTGGCTTGTCTATGGTGTCAAAAACACCTCTCAGGGCGGCCACGTATGTGCTCTTCTGGCTTTTTATGAAATTTGGGTTTAACCATCTTTTGAACTCCAAATCAGGCTCATCCGAGACTTTCTCGAACTCGTTGCACGCCGTCACGAACTCCTTTCTTGCGTTATCCATCCTCCTTGATATTTTAGACGCCTTCGCGGTAAACTTTTCAATCTTCCTGTCAAAAAGCGCCCCGACCTCCTTGTCAAGAATATCCATGCTTATTTCCTGGCCCCTATCATTTCCGAAAAACATTAGAATAACCCGTATATGGTATTTCAATCCAACAAATTTATTTGTTGCGGCAATGTCCGCTCCCTGCGCGAGCCTGCCTTGCCAGTTATATAGAGCCCTTTTATAGCTACCTCCCTATAATTATGCGATGGTAAATGTTAGATGCATTTTCGCTTGTGGTCGGCGTGCTCCTCGGCTCCACCATAGACTTTATTCTTACGCTATGGATTGAATGGAAAGGCACCCAGTGGAGCAAAAAGGAATTCATAAAGCTGGAGCAGAAGATGAGCGAGCTTGAGAGGATTGAGGGAGCAAGGCTGGAACAGAAAATCGAGGCCCTGGACAAAAAGGAGTTTGAGAGGCTTGTCCAGAAACTGGACGCCCTCGAAAAGAGGCTGGAGGACATAATCCATCGCAGCGCAAAAAGACGTCGCGGCACAAATTAATCAAACATCATATTTTAGGCGATGGTTTTGCAGGTATTGCTTTAGAATATCCTTATCCTAAATTGTGTGGGAAGCAGCTTTACCACCATACTCTCCCCGTCTTTGTAGCTGTCAATAATAAATCCGTAGGGGTCCTGTTTCCTCTGGAGTGCACTTTCGATTTTGGACCTCAGGCCCCGCAGCGTCTTCGCGTCGAGGAATTCTCCCAGCTCCATCACCTCCATCAATCTTCCCTCTTTGTCATACACATGGAAGACCACTATCTTGTCCAATGAATCGCTGTAGTCTACGATCGATACCCCGTTTTCGAGCTCCGTCCCTTCCAATATTATCATCTGGAATGTTCCGGCATTGTATCTGAAGGATGCGTTCACCTCTTTTAGCACGCTCGCCTCCGACAGGCTCGTGCCTCCCCTTCCGTCGAATACAATCGAGTAAACGTCCACATCCACCATTGATAGCTTTTCCTCGATCGGCATATCCTATTCACCTCTAGCTAAGTTTTTATTTATTTGCATACAAGTTAACACATGGCAACTATCTATATGGATAGTGAAAAGGGTTTTCATGTTTAGCTTACTGATGGTTCTATTGCAGGTAGCCAATCCGGCCCAGGTATACGTCACCGCTGGGTCTGTATATACAGAGAACACTATTACAGTGCTCATTGAAATATTTACCATCCTCGCTATATCAATGCAGATAGCCAGAGGCTACTTCCTAAGGATACTCAGAAAATTCACCCTGAGGCTTGCCGCCGATATCTGGTGGCTACTGTTCATTCTGTTGAGGGACGCCAGCATATTCATAGTCCTGTTCCTGGGGTTTTCGCTCTTCTGGCCAGGCACATACCTTGATTATCCGATCGCGGTGCCATGGCAGCTTCTCGCAATAGACTTCTACGCCTTTGCCCTGGTCTTGCTGCTCGTGAAGGACACTGACGAGGATCCCAAGTACAACAAGTTGCTCACCATATTCATTCTCATAGGTACCTTCCTGTATCTGATAGGCACGGTGTTCGTGACAGAGAGCGCCCTTGCCCTCTCAACCCCTCCCCCAACCGTGTCAAACTCGCTGGGCAACATATGGGGTCTTTTCTATAATGTATTCGATTCACAGCAGAATCCTGCGCTCGCAATATATTCATTCTATGTCTGCTTTGCGCTTTTGTTAGGCGCCGGTGCTATAGCGATAAACTCGTCCTTCAGGAGCGGAGCCAATCTGGCCAAGCAGGATATACAGACAAGCCCCAAGCCAACCATAAAGATGCCGTCACCACCGCCGGTCGCCCCGGGTACAAAGCAGCAGCAAGGCGATGACGATGCCGTATAAGTTTACATTCGACAAGGGGGTTTGCATACAGTGCGGGATGTGCGGGGATGTCTGCCCGGTGAATACCCTTGATTTTACCAGGCCCGCCCATAAGAATATCGAAGACGACAGATACAATGCGGATGATGCGGTCGGGGACATGACAGAATACCCAATACAGGTGAACAGGTGCATCGGATGCATGATATGCCAAGAGGAATGTCCAGTTTCATGCATAACAATCCTTAGCTCTGATAAAGAGCCGAATTACGCGCAGATTCAGGGCCCGATGCGCACGGAAGAGCCAACGAAAGACACATTTGAATTATCTAAATACACAAAATTGAGACCCACAAGGGCGAAAGTGCGGGATCCCTGGGGCCACGAATACGTATACATACCAAAAAGGAGGAAATCACAGACGGAAACTGTGGATGAAAGCGACATGAGGTAACGCGCCACTAGCTTGCGATTCCCGTCCACCATTTTGCGCGCATATAAAAATATAAATAGGCAGTCATACATCCATTAATCGAGCCCCAATCTTGTGGTACTGATGAAAAGAAATGCGATGAAGCTCGGTGGACGATCTATAGAAAAAGCGGCGCTGTCCGAATTCAGCAAGCACAAAGGGGTGATCCAGATTGTGGGCAAGGTCAGGGTCAAGACCCTGGGCGATCTTGCCACCTACTACACTCCGGGAGTATCGTATCCGCCACTCAGGATAAGGGAGGACAAGGCGCTAACGTATGAGTACACCGGAAAGGGAAACAGGATAGGCATCCTGTCGGACGGGTCCAGGATACTGGGGCTGGGGAACATAGGCCCGGATGCCGGACTGCCGGTCATGGAGGGCAAATCGTTGCTCTTCAAGAAATTCGGCGACATAGACGCGCTGCCGCTTCCAATAAATGCCCACGGCGTTGACGAGATGGTCTCGTTTGCAAAGGCCATCGAGCCGGTTATAGGCGGCATAAACATAGAGGATGTGTCAAGCCCGAACTGCTTTACGCTTTATGACAGATTGCAGAAAGAGCTCGGCATCCCAGTATTTCATGATGACAGGCACGGGACCGGAGTCGTTGCAGACGCGGCACTGAGAAATGCGATGAAGCTGGTGAAAAAAGACGTGAGGAAAGCGAAAATAGTGATTAATGGGCTGGGCTCCGCCGGCATCGGTGTGGCGGAGATAATACTTGCCGCCGGATCAAGGAACCTCGTGATGTGCGATACACGGGGCATACTATATAAGGGAAGGAGGGACAACATGAACGGGCTGAAACAGAGGATCGCAGAACATACCAATCACAATGGAATGAAGGGGCAGCTCCAGGACGCGGTGAAGGATGCTGACGTGCTGATAGGGCTTTCGGTTCCCGGCGCTTTCAAATCAAGTTTCATAAAGGCGATGGCGGACAAGCCGATCGTTTTTGCGCTGTGCAATCCGTATCCGGAGATGAGATATGATGAGGCCAGGAAGGCCGGCGCATACATAGCAGCCACCGGCGAGAGCGGTGTTCCAAACCAGGTGAACAACATGCTAGCCTTTCCCGGGATATTCAGGGGCATTCTTGATGTGCGGGCAAGGAAAATAAATCCCACCATGCTTCTTGAGGCGAGCAGGGCCCTTGCGCACAGCGTAAAAAGGCGTGCGAGGGAGCATATAATCCCCAATTTCGTGGATGACGACATAATATCGATCACCGCCGACATAGCCGCCGCCGTTGCCGGCGCAGCGATAAAAACCGGGGTTGCAAGAAGAAAAATGGACCCGGACAGGGTCAGGAGGGATACGAAGGAAAGGCTTGAGCGCTATTCAAGGTTGGAGAAAGCGGCAACGTGATGCCGCAGTGCAAGCGCCCTTTTTACCATTCTTATCATTTCGTTCTTTTTAACGAACTCGTTTGTGAAGCGCTCCCCCTCCTTCAGCTCGTTGAAGCTCGCCCACCGGTAATCCGCATTCTCCATGTCAAGCCTCACCGTTCTGGTTCTTGAGATGAACACGAAGACCATGTTGTTCCATCTATCGCTAGGTTTTTTTACATTGATGAGCGTCATCATCTTCGGCCTGCTGGCCAGCCTAAGATCGGATCCATCTATTCCGGTTTCCTCTCTGACTTCCCTGTATGCCGTCTCCAGGTACGTTTCCCCCTCTTCTCTCCTGCCTCCCACGAAGGTCCATATTCCGGGATTGATTATGAACGGCACATTCCTCCTCTTCAAGAGCAGTACCCTCCCCCCGTTTACGATTATGGCTTTGGCCCCGTCCCGCTTCCTGTTTTCCCAAAGCTTTTGCCCGCCATCTACCGGAATTTTCATCAAGTCATTATAACAAAGCCTTATTAAATATTAAATGTCATTTTTCAAGCATGGAGGTACTTGAGTATGACATAGTCATACTTGGAAGCGGGCTGGCGGGCATGCGCGCCGCGCTTCAGGCCGCAAAAGCATCCAACGACCAGCTTAGAATAGCCCTCGTTTCGAAACTGCACGCGATGAGGAGCCACTCCGTGTCTGCGGAGGGAGGGATTTCCGGGGTGCTCTATTCCGGCCAGCACGGAGACAGCGTAGACCTCCACGGATATGACACGGCCAAGGGCTCTGATTTTCTCGGGGACCAGGATGCGATCGAGCTTCTGGTGAACCACGCGCCAAGCGAAATAAAACTCTTTGACCATCTCGGAGTGCCGTGGAACAGGGACAAGAGCGACAAAATAACACTCAGGGCCTTTGGCGGGATGAGCGTGCCCAGGACCGCATTCGCCGGCGATAAGACCGGCTTTTTCATGCTGAGCGCCCTCTACGACAGCCTGCTCAGCTTCAGCAACATAAAGATATTCCACGAGCACATAGCGACAAAATTGATAATTGAGAAGAAACAGTTCAGGGGGCTCGTTGCGATGGACATGGCAACCGGCGAAATGAAAGCCTTCGTCTCAAACGCAGGAATAATCGCAACCGGCGGCTTCGGGAGATCATACGGATTCACAACCACGTCATACTCAAGCACCGGGGACGGCCATGCGCTCGCGTATGAGGCCGGGCTCCCCCTAAAGGACATGGAGTTCATCCAGTTCCATCCGACGGCGCTCATACCGAGCGGGATACTTATAACCGAAGCCGCCAGGGGAGAGGGGGCATACCTCCTCAATTCGGACGGCAAGAGGTTCATGGAAAACTATGCAAAGAGCAAGATGGAGCTCGCACCCAGGGATATAGTGTCACGGTCTATCATAACGGAGATTGAGGCGGGGAGGGGCATCAAGGACGAACGGTTCGGCGACACGGAATTCGTGTATCTGGACATGAGGCACCTTGGCGAGGCCAAGATCAATGAAAGGCTTCCAAACATAAAGGAGATAGCGATAAAGATGATCGGCATAGATCCGTCGGACGCCCCGCTTCCCGTGAAGCCGGCGTGCCATTTTACCATGGGCGGCATCCATACCAATATAGACGGCAATGTGATCTCCGGCCCGAAAGGCGTGATAGTCGGATTATGGGCTGCCGGTGAATGCGGTTGCGTGAGCGTACATGGCGCGAACAGGCTCGGGAGCAATTCGCTAAGCGAATGTGTCATATGGGGCAAGATCACGGGGAACGCCGCCGCCAGGCTTGCGTCCAAGGGGAGGCCCGTTAGCGACGAGGTGATAAAAAACACGCTCGCCGCGGAGGAGAAAAGGATCATCTCCATGATCGAAAGCGACGGGAAGGAGAACCCCTACGACATAAGGAGGGATCTTTGGCGCACTATGGACGCAAAGGTCGGGGTTTACAGGGATGCGAAGGCATTGACGGAAGCGGTCCACGAGATAGGGGCGCTGCAAAAGCGATTCGCGCACATAGGGCTTGGGGACAAAGGCAGGGTCTATAACACCAATCTCAAGGACACCCTGGAGATCTGGAACATGCTGTTGCTCTCGCGGGCGGTTGCCGAATGCGCACTCAACCGCAGGGAGTCAAGGGGGGCGCATTCGAGGAAAGAGTACCCGAAGCGCGATGACAAGAACTGGCTGAAGCACACAATAGTGACGCTGGGCGATGACAAAAATAAAATAACCTACGGTAAGGTTAAGATCACGAAATGGCAGCCGGAAGAAAGGAAATACTAGTTATCCGTTATTTCGAATACTGTCTAGCATATGTTCCAATCACTGGCATTTCAACGTCCTTGCCCTCATACGCCTGATAGCCTATGTATAGTCCGTAGAGCCAACCGAGCAATTCGATTATCCAGCCCACGATGGGAATCCATCCTATGATAAAGAGCACCACACCAAGGAATATTGCCTGTAGTGCGTGGAACTTCGCCCTTTTATCATTCTGGCCCACGGTAATGAACACTATCAATCCGCTTAGCCATGTCAATAGGTAGGCGAATATGTAGGCCAGACCGTTACCCCTCCTGTTTTGTTTCATTTCCATAGTAACACCATGATGGTTAGTAATGGGTAGCAAGCCTTAAAACCCTTGCCAGATATGTTTGTTTCATATGGAAAAGAAGACCTACGACATGCGGGGCAAACAGGCAAATATAGCAAGACTGTGGCGTTTCGACAAGGAAGGGTTCGTCCACATGGTCGCATACAGGGCCCTGATATTCTATTCAATACCATACGGAATCCTTCTCATCGCATCGCTCTTTTACTCCAACCTGGCGCCGTACACCGGCCTGCTGACCGCAATATTCTGGATATTGATAACGCCGCAGCTATACGAGACAGCCAAGGCATTTTCTTTGATATCTTCAAAAGGGCTGGCTTTCGGGCACCTGAGCGAAGGATACGTTTATCTCTCAAAATCAAAGTATTCGCGGACCGGGACCCTCTATAAACCGATACCATACATAGCCATGATCCTTTGGCTAGCCGGCTTTGTGGCATTGCTGCTCTGGTGGAGAATATGAGCGCGTTCAAGTCCATGGCATTCTTTTATGGAGCGTTGGCCGCAGTGCCGATAATGCTTTGGATGATTGCAATTACATCGCCGTATCCACAGTTCCACCTGCTCAGGGTGGCGTTCGCAGCGCTTTCCGGTGCCGGCGCGATATTGTTCGGGCTTATAGGATTCAATGAGGTATTCCATGGATAGCAGGAACCAGAGAAAGACCACCATAACGGTGCATTCCTTCGATGGGAGGAGCGAAAGCTTCAAGGAGAAGCGCTATGACATAGATTCCGGCAGTTTCACCACGGTCCTTGACGCGCTGATAAGGATAAAGGAGACGATCGACCCCTCGCTTTCCTTCAGGTACAGCTGCAGAATGGGGATATGCGGCTCGTGCGCCATGGTGATAGACGGGAAGCCGAGCCTTGCGTGCGAAACAAAGATATCCGATCTCAATGTGACCGGCAAGGGGATCGACGTGCGGGCGATGCAGGGCCATCCGCTGCTTAAAGGGCTTGTTACGGACTTTGACGATTTCTTCCAGAAGCACAAGGAGGTCTTTCCATGGATAATAAGGCACAATATCAGCGACAAATACGATGACACCGAGGCCTACCACCAGACGGACAAGCAAATAAACAAGTTCCTGCCGTTCGCCGAATGCATAAAATGCGGCCTGTGCATAGACGCGTGCCCGGTGGCGAACACCAACAAGGACTTTATGGGCCCCCAGGCCCTTTCACAGGCCTACAGGTACATCGCGGATTCAAAGGACCAGGGAAGAAAATACAGGGTTGAGGCGCTTGACACGCTGGATGGGGCATGGGGATGCGAATTCTCCGGTTCATGCTCAAAAGTTTGCCCGAAATCCGTGGATCCCGCCCTCGCGATACAGCTCCTAAAAGTCGACATCGCCAAATATCGCTTGATAGAGAAATGATAGCATGGCAAAATTCAGGATAGAAAAGGATTTCCTCGGCGGCGTGAAGATTCCCGCAGAGGCATATTACGGGGCTGAGACGCAGAGGTCCATGAACAATTACGACATCTCCGGGCAGTCGATCCCTGCCACGTTCATAAGGCATTACGCGATGATAAAAAGGTCCGCCGCGCTCGCGAACATGAAGCTAGGCAAGCTCAATGAAAGAAAAGGGCGGGCGATAGTCAGGGCATGCGATGAGATAATAAAGGGTAAGCTCGCAGAGCAGTTTAACATAGACTACTTCCAGTCCGGGGCCGGGACCAGCGTGAACATGAACCTGAATGAAGTCATAGCGAACAGGGCGCTCGAGATAATCGGGAGCAAAAAAGGGGATTATAGGGTAATACACCCGAACGATGACGTCAACATGTCCCAGTCTACAAATGATACATACCATGCATGCATGCATCTCACGGTTTATTCCGAATTGACCGAGGCGCTCTTGCCGGCGCTCGAATCGCTGCAGAAGGCCCTGGATAAAAAGGCGCATGAATTCTCAAACGTGGTCAAGACCGGAAGGACGCACCTGCAGGATGCCGTGCCAATAACACTCGGCCAGGAATTTTCCGGATACGCATCCTCCGTGGGCAGGCAGATAAAGAACATAAAGAACAGCTCCGATAAGCTCCTCGACATATCCCTGGGGGGAACCGCGGTCGGTACCGGGATAGAGGCATCAAAGGGCTATTCGTACGCAGTTGCAGGCGAACTCAGGAAATACACAAAATACAGGTTCAGGCTCGCAAGGAACTTTTTCGACATACAGCAGAACCAGGACGAGGAGGGATGGGTGAGCAGCTCGCTTCGCGACCTTGCCGTTGCGTTGAACAAGATATCAAACGACCTGCGGCTTATGAATTCGGGCCCGGCGTCCGGATTTGGCGACATAACGCTCCCTGCCGTGCAGCCCGGCTCATCGATAATGCCCGGCAAGGTGAATCCGAGCATGGCGGAGATGCTCAATATGGTCTGTTTCCAGGTCATCGGCATGGATACCACCGTAAGCTACTGCGCGGAGAGCGGCCAGCTGGAGCTCAATGTTTATATGCCCCTCATAGCGTACGACCTCCTGTATTCGATAAGGATACTTTCCAATGCAGTGAATACCTTTACGACAAGATGCGTAGCCGGCATCAAGGCGAACAGGGAAAGGATGGGCAGGAATGTCAGCATGGATATGTCCCTTGCGACCGCGCTCGCCCCGTTCATAGGGTATGAAAGGGCCGCGAAGATAGCGAGAAAAGCGCTAAAGGAGGGGAAAAGCGTGAAGGAGGTATGCATGGAGCTCAAGATAATGCCCGAAAGGGATCTTAACAGGATACTCAATCCCAGAAAGCTCACGAGAAGGAAATGACCCTGCGGGGCACCAGATCAGATATCTATCCAGAGCTCCCCGTCCTGCTCGGTTATTTTGTAGGTGTTCTGGCGCGGCCCCCACGATGTCCTTGGATCTCCCGCTCCAGTCCTAACGTCATAGAGGGCGCCATGCCAGGGACATTCTACAATATAATCGGTCAGCTTTCCCTTTTCCAGCGGCCCGCCCCTGTGCGAGCAAGCGCTTTCCAGCGCGTAGATGTTGCCGTCTATCATTACAAGCATGACCTTCTTGCCATTTGCGGTAACCCCCACCGGCTTCCTGTCGGTCAAATCTGCCTTCTTCAACTCCAGCTTAACACCAGCCATGAATTACTATATTTGCTTAAATCTAAAAACTGATATGATATGATGGAACAGGCCCAAGTACGGCTTCGCACCCAATTGATAGCCGAATTTAACCCTGTGTTTATAAACCTGATCTTGCTTATCGTATTTGCTGTGTGATGTCCGCTTCGGGAAGCATGGAAGCAATTGAGCGTGCACACATGGCGTGCAGTCACATGATGATATGTATGCTGAAGCTCATAGTCGAATTGTTTGTCATATTGCTTGTCGTGTACGCTGTGCTGTACGCGATAGAGCCGACATGGGCACATCGCATACTAAATGCCGTCCTCGGGACGAAATTGAACATGACCACCACGACAATAACGATACCATATGCGGGGATCCAGCATGCATATGTCAATGGAACAATCCAGAGCACTAGCTATGTGTTCTCAAATGACACTGTGCTATACATAAAAGGGGAAAACAACAAAATAATAGTAATGGAGCGTCAGGCCGGCGTAAGCATACCGGTGTTGTACGTGAATATGACCGGGAGCGGCGATTCGCTGACAATAAAAAACGGGTTCGTGGTCCTTAACATATGGGGCAGCGCCGATTCAATCATGCTCTACAATTCAACACTGCTGAGCTCCAACCTGCACGGGGGCGGCGACCACATATACAACGAGAGCGCAAGCGGCAACCAGACCATTTATAACTCCACGTAGTAAATGGGTTCGACATCCGATGCACAAAAAGGAACGCCAACTTTCAAAATATATTTATATCGGACCATTTATCTATGTATACCGATATAACCTCTAAATTAATGGGTAAGAAAATGGAAACATATACGTGTCCGATGCATCCGAAGGTGCGCTCTAAAAAACTAGGGAAATGCCCGGAATGCGGGATGGGCCTGACAAAGGCTTGATGGTACGCCAGGGGAACTATTCAAATCTAATTCCCGCGGCTTTCAATATGATGATGAGAAAATTGCGAATGGGCGCCATGCATGGCGCACCGCACATAAAGCTGCAACCTGCCGGTAACCAGGAAATATATGGAAAGGAAATGCGAATGACCTATTCGGGTTGATGAGATGGCAACCGATCCTGTATGCGGAATGAATGTCGATGAGAAAACGGCAACGCTGATAAGCGGGAGGCAGGGCGAAAAATACTACTTCTGCAGCAAAAGTTGCAAGCTCCAATTTGAAAGGCCGGAGAAGGAGCTAGAGGCGATCAGAAATGCGCTGTTTGTATCGGTGCCGCTTACCGCAATAATCGTGCTGCTTACCTACCTACTCAATCTTCAATACGACAATTACATAATGTTTGTCCTCGCCACCATAGTGCAGCTTTACTCCGGGAGGAGGTTTTATGAAGGGACGCTCGATGCAATAAAAAACAGGTCGGCAAACATGGATATGCTTATAGCCATAGGCACAACAGCCGCGTGGATGTACAGCACGGTGGTAACATTTGCGCCGAACGCATTCCCAACGGGCGGGGTCTACTTTGATACGTCAACGATAATAATAACGCTGATACTTTTGGGCACGTACATGCAGAGGCTGGCAGAAACCAGGGCATCAGACGCGGTTTCTGCGCTGATAGCGCTGCAGCCCAAAATAGCCAATGTAATAAGGGACGGCGAAATAACGGACAAGCCGATCGGGGAGATAAAGCCCGGGGAAATACTGCTGGTAAAAATAGGGGAGAAGATACCGACAGATTCGGTGGTCGTTGAGGGGCGAAGCTCTGTCGATGAATCCATGATTACGGGTGAGAGCATGCCCGTCACAAAAAAGACCGGGGGCAAGGTGATAGGGGGTACGATTAACATGACCGGCTTTTTAAAGATAAAAGCGACAAAAGTCGGGAAGGACACGGCGCTGTCCCAGATAATAAAGATTGTACAAGATGCCGCATCCAGCAAAGTTCCAATACAAAAACTAGCCGACCAAATAGCTTCCTATTTTGTTCCGTTGGTTGTGCTCGTAGGGATAATTTCTGCCATGGCGTGGTACCTGATCGGAAATGTTGGATCCAACACCGCCATGCTCATATTTGTAAGCGTGCTAATCATAGCGTGCCCCTGTGCGCTTGGCATAGCAACTCCGGCCGCGTTGTTGGTCTCTTCAGGAAGGGCAGCCAAGGAGGGGATATTGATAAAAAGCGGGGAATCCCTCCAAATCGCCAGCAAGATCGATGTTGTAGTGCTTGATAAGACGGGAACGCTGACAAAGGGCAGGCCGGAAGTAACAGACATCGTTCAAATATCAAATTATAAGCAAAAGGATATTCTCAGGTTTGCGGCCATCGCAGAGCTGAACTCGGAGCATGTTTTGGGCAGGGCGATAGTCGAAAAGGCGAAGAATGCAAAAATAAAAATGGAGTTCCCCAAGAAATTCACATATAAACAAGGGAGCGGCATAATTGCAGTTGATAGGAGCGGCAGGAGAATTGAAATAGGAAACAGGGACCTGTTCGACCGGAGACAACTCGCCGTGGTGGAAAGGCAACTCCAAATGCTTGAATCTGAGGGCAAAACTAGCCTCATCATAGGTTTGAACAATAAGGTAATAGGGATTGTTGCGCTTGCAGATGTGCTGAAAAAAGACAGCAAAAAGGCAATCGTGGCGTTTCAGGACTCCGGAAAAGAGGTATGGCTGATTACGGGGGATAACGATAGGGCTGCACACGCGATAGCAAAAGAACTTGGGATAAAGAACGTTATTGCGCATGCCAAACCCAAAGATAAATTGAGGAAGATAATCGAGCTGCAAAAAACGGGAAAGAGGGTAGCCATGGTCGGTGATGGCGTAAATGATGCGCCCGCACTTACAAAGGCCGATTTGGGCATAGCGATCGCAGCAGGCACTGATGTGGCAATACAAGCCGGTGGAATAATTTTGGTCAGGAACAGCATATACGATGCCGCAGCCGCGCTTGAACTGGGAAAAAGGACAATGACAAAGATAAAGCAGAATCTTTTCTGGGCGTTTGGTTACAACATAGTGTTAATTCCGATCGCTGCCGGAGCTCTGATTCCCTTCTACACCGTGAGTATATATAATTTCCTGCCAGCATTGGCGGCATTTGCAATGGCTTTCAGCTCAGTCACAGTGGTTACAAATTCTCTTTTGCTAGCCAGGAAAATATAGCATAGTGAAACACCATTTCTGTCGTTCTTTTGCCACTTGAAAATTAGACGCGACTGTATTCAGCCCACCTCAAGCGATGTGGACTTTATGTGCATCTATATACATGGGAGTATATCTGTGCATATCCGTATAACTAGATTATTTTTGTTTCTGCATCGCGTGCGCTAGCCTTTCCGAAGCAAGATTCTTTACGAGTCCCTGCCATATCACTAGCTCTTTTTCAAAAGCCCTTTTCACGAATACTCTCATTCTATCACTACAAAATTATTGTATCCTAATTTTTTAATCTCTTTAAAATCTTTGTCGTTTGTGACTAGTTTTTCATTATTTGCTACGGTTATTCCTGCGATTAGAATATCAAATTCATCTATCAACTTGCCTTTAATTTTAAGAGCTCTGTAAATCTCTGTGCTTACTTCTATTTCACTATTCCCAAGTCCATATAAATTAAGGTTATCAATCAGTTTGTCTAGCGTGTGTTGTTCTGTGAACTTTCTACCTCTAAGTAATTCGTATTTGCTCAATATTGTAATAGCGGCGCTTTCCTTACCTTTATAAGATTCTATTGCATCTATGGCTTTCTGCTCCCCGACGAGTGCATCTATTAACAGATTTGTGTCAAAAATTACCAATTAATCACTCGATAATCTAATCTTACCAAAAGCACGTCTACTACGATTAACTTCTCCCTTCCAAGATGAGCCATCTTTCTTATTCAATATACCAAAGAAACTCTCAAGCTGAGCTATGTCGCCTTTCTGTGTTTTGCCCTTGATTAATTCTTCTATTGCTTTAGAGAAAGACTCCTTCTTTTTAATTTTTTGCAATTCACTATATACTGTTTCGGATACTACTATTACTCTGGACATGTTTATCATCTATATATATTTCTATATAT